>JAADIO010000023.1 GCA_013151235.1 Deltaproteobacteria bacterium
TCAAGGAAGAACACCCCTGGGTACTCTACTTCGGGGGGGATAGTGCAGAGAGTTGGTGGAAGATCCGTTACTATATCGAGAAGGCCTGCAAGGAATCCGGAGTTGAGCGGTTCACCCCTCACACATTACGGCATACCTTCGCTTCTCATTGTGCTATGGCCGGGGTCGATCTCCGGACCCTGGCGGAACTGTTAGGCCACAAGACCCTTGATATGGTGATGCGATATTCCCACCTTTCCCCGAAACATAAGCAGGCGGCCGTGGCACTCCTGAACAACATCGAGAATCCGGGAAAGAAGGTTTTGGAGTTCCCCGCAAATAAAACAAGTACGGAATAAGTACGGAAGGGGAAAACCGGTTTTTGCAAGAATCCTTTGAGGTGCCCTAAACTATTGATTTTATTGGTGCCGAAGACGAGACTCGAACTCGTACGAGGTTTCCCTCACTGCCCCCTCAAGACAGCGTGTCTACCGGTTCCACCACTTCGGCATCTTCCAAAAATAGCTTCATATTTTAAACATGCCTGTAGTGGTTGTCAAGAAAAAATCCTTTACTTTTCCGTCTTCAACCTCGGGTCAAGGGCATCCCGTAACCCCTCGCCGAGAAGATTGTAGCCAAGCGCCGTAATGAGGATGGCAAGCCCGGGAAAAATGGAAAGCCAGTGAGCGAAGTCGATATACTTATAGCCGGAACTGAGAATATTCCCCCAACTCGGGGTGGGGGGCTGAACACCGAGACCGAAGAAACTCAGTGCCGACTCCGTAAGGATGGCACCGGCAATGCCAAAGGTGGCAGAGACCAGAACGGGGGCCATGGCGTTGGGAAGGAGATGACGGAAGATGATCCGAAAATCGGAGGCGCCGAAGGCCCGGGCCGCCTGGACGAATTCCTGCTCTTTGAGCGCGAGAAATTCCGCCCGGACGAGACGGGCCACACCCATCCAGCCGGTGACACCGATAATGACCATGATATTCATCAGGCTCGGTTCCAGCACGGCAATGACCGCCAGAATCAGGAAGAAGGTGGGAAAGCAGAGCATGATGTCGACAAAGCGCATAATTACGGCATCGACCTTCCCCCCGTAATAGCCGGCAACCGCTCCGAAGAAGATGCCGAGCAGGGTAGCGATCCCTACCGCAACGAACCCGACCAGCATGGAGACCCGGGCCCCATAAATCATCCGGCTCATCACATCCCGGCCCGATTCATCCGTCCCCATCCAGTGGGCGACAGACGGAGGACTCAGGATATTATTCACATCGATCCGGGCGGGATCATAACGAGCCAGCAAAGGAGCAAAGAGAGCAAAAACGAAAAGGATACAGATAATCACCAAACCGGCCACGGCCAGCCGGTTCTTCCGGAATCGGCGCCCGACGATCTGTAGATAAGATGCACTCTCTTTCATTTCGCCTCCTCCACACGTATCCTCGGATCGGCCAGAGCATAGGCGATATCGGCGACCAGATTTCCGAAGAGGGTCAGCAAAGCACCGATCACGAGAATCCCCATGACGACCGGATAGTCCCGGGCCCATGTGGCATCGAGGAAGAGTTTCCCCATTCCGGGAATCGCGAAGATCTGCTCGAAGATGGCACTCCCCCCGATCAGGCCGGGGATGGCCAGCCCGAGGATCGTGATCGTTGACATGAGGGCATTCCGGAAGGCATGCTTGTAAATAACCGACCGCTCGGGCAATCCCTTGGCCCGGGCCGTCCGGATATAATCCTGGCGGACCACCTCAAGCATGCTGGAACGCATGTAGCGAGAATATCCCGCCAGCCCGGCAAAGCTGCTCACGAAGATCGGCAGAACCAGGTGGCGTGCCCGGTCCCAGAAAAGGGGCCAGAAGGTGAGCTGATCGGCGTGCATCGACTGGAGCCCGGAGATGGGGAGCCAGCCGAGAAAGACCCCGAAGAGAATCATCAGCAGCAGAGCCAGCCAGAAGGTCGGCATAGCAAAACCGACAAAGACGAGAACCGTTGTCGCCTTGTCAAAGAAGGAATACTGCTTCACGGCGGAGAGGATCCCGATCGGCACGGCTACCACCAGGATCAGGATCATCGAGCAGACATTGATCAGGATTGTAATGGGAAGGCGTTCCCGAATTTTGACGAGAACCTCTCTTCCGTCGGTAAACGACCGGCCGAGATCCATCACCGAAAGACGCCGGACCCAGTGCAGATACTGGATCGGGAGGGGTTTGTCCAGTCCGTAGATTTTCCTGAGATTTTCCCTGGCCTGAGCCGAGGCCTTCGGGTTCAGTTCGGTCATGGCATCGGTCGGACTCCCCGGCGCCAGGTGAATCACCAGAAAGGTGATTACGGTGATTCCAAAGAGCATCGGCACCAGCAGGAGAATGCGTTTCAGCAGGAATATTGCCATCAGTGTTGTCTCTCCTCTTTTCTTCTGAGAACCGTAACTGCTCAGGTTGCTTCTATTTTCCCGCAGGACAAGGCGTGAGGAGCGCGGACACCTTCGGCGTATTTTTCATACGTTGAGGATTTGAGCACCGCAACACCCCAAGATCCCTTATTCATCAGAGCCGCTGAAAGCGGCAAAGATAAATCTAAGGCGGGGCGGGGCACGCCGAAGGCGTAACCAGTCATGCGGAAAAATAGGGGTGACCTGAGTAGTTACTGAGAACCTTAATGCAAACCCTGCGTCCGGTTCAAGTGAAAAATATGTTTACAGAACTCAAAAGCTGTGATGTAATTTATATGTAACGATCATAATCACAGACAGGCATGGACAGAATGGGATGAGGAGCCGCTCCCCTTAACTCGTGTGAAGGAGGAACCTGCGTGGAGCAATCGGTTTCAAATCATATTTTTGCAAAAGGTCTGAACAGTACGATTTCCCGCCTGCTGCTGAGTGTCGTCGGCATCACTCTCATTGCTGCATCCCTTCCGATTCTCTATTCCATCTCCCGGGCACAGTCGATCCTGATCACCCTGGAAACAGTGAAGCAGGTATTCCTCTGGGGGGGCCTCTCCCTGGCCGTAACCCTGCCCATGGCAAGCTGGAGAATCCGAAAAAAGATTTCCACACCTCTCCAGGACGTGCTGATCGCCGTGCAAAAAATAGAGGCAGGCAACCTGAATACCTGGGAGACTCATACGGAACTGACCGAGATCAAGGAGCTTTCCCGGTCGGTCCAGAACATCTCAACGCACCTTCAGAATGTCCTGAAAAATATCCTTCATACGACTCAGGCCCTTTCCATGATGTCCGAAACCACCTCTTCCAACGCTCGGAAGTTGGGCCGCGGCGCCCGGAAGGAAGCGGAGGCACTCGAATCAGTCTACGGTACGCTGAAGACTATGGCAACCTCCTGCCTGGAAATTTCCCGGATTGTGGAGAGCCTCTCCGATTCAGCGCAGGAGATCTCGTCCGCCACCCTGCAGGTCACCACTTCCACCCACCGGATCCAGGAAAGCACGTTGCAGCTTTCCGAATCGGTGGAAGAGAACGCAGCATCGATCGGAGAAATGACCGCTTCTCTCAAGGAAATCAGCGAAGGCGCAGAGGTCCTCTCCTCTTCCTCGGAGGAACTCGTCTCCACCATCACGGAAATCGACATGAGCATCCAGGAGGTCGCCGGTCTTGCCAAAGATTCCGTACGGGTGGCCGAGCAGGTCGCAGACAACGCTTCAGATATGGGGATGATGTCGGTCGTGGACACCATCAATGGAATGGAAGAAATCCAGAATGCCGTGGAAAAATCAGCGACCATTGTGAACCGGCTCTTTGAGCGCTCCGAAGATATCGGTCGTATCCTCACGGTCATCAACGAAGTCTCGGAGCAGACGGAACTTCTCTCTCTGAATGCCTCTATTCTGGCGGCGCAGGCGGGGGAAAACGGGAAAGGGTTTGCCGTCGTCGCCAATGAGATCAAGGCCCTGGCCGACCGGACGGGAGATTCCACCAAAGAGATCAAACGAATCGTCAATGCCGTCCAGGACGAAGCAAGAGACGCCGTGGGGGCCATCCAGGAAGGGAAAGAGAAAGCGGAAAAGGGGAAAGACCTCGCCCTTGAGGCAGGCAACGCACTCAACAAGATCCTCGAAAATTCCCGGGAGGCAGCACAGATGGCCCAGAAAATTGAGCAGACCACCGTGGAACAGTCAAAGGGGGTCTCCTTTGTCCGGGAATCCGTTGACAAGGCCAACACGATGCTCGAGAGAATTTCCCGTGCCATCAATGACCAGAAAGAAGGGAGTATCCAGATTCAGGATACCTCGGAACAGATCAACAGCCTCGGACACCAACTCAAGAATGCGATGAAGGAACAGACAACCGGGACAGAACAGGTCAGCACCTCCATGGAGAAGATCATGGAGCAAATCCAAACGCTCGAAAACACCCTGGAGCATAGCGAAACCGGAAATAACCAGAGCGTAAATACCATCCACAATATCCGGAAATCAACGCAGGAACGGATCGCCATCGCCGCGGAGCTGGAGGCCTCAATCAATTCCCTGCAGGATGAAAACACCACCCTCAAGGAGATGCTGACACATTTCAGAAACACTTGAAGGTCCGGCCGTTTCACCATGATGGCGGCTTCCGCTTGTCTTCCTCGTGATTTCCCGTGTCCGCTGTGGTGGATTGTTTTTTGTGACTTTGCCCCGGTCTTTTGTCTTTTCTCTCAGGGCGACAAGGTCACGGAATACCCTACCCCGTCCCGGACCACCATCAGTACTACATTCTCTGCATTCAATACCTGTTCCATGGCCTCCTGATAATCCTTTAAAGAACTGACGGGAATACTGTTCACCTGCCGAATGAGATCACCCGGACGAAGCCCGATTCTGTACGCTTCGGAATGCCGGCCGACCTTTTTGAGAACCACGCCTTCCGCACCTTCGGCCACATCGAGCCCGAGCCATTCACGCGAGATCGACAGCGCCCGTTCCGGGGTAACCGAACTCCCTTTTACAGTGGCCCTTTTCATCTTCCCATTCCGAAGATACCGGAGGGGTATCTTGTCATTCACCCGGTATCCTTCAATCAGCGTCAGATAGGATTCCCGATCCTCCACTTCGTGGTCCCCGATTCGAATCAGGATGTCCCCTTCCCGAAGTCCGGCCCGATCGGCGGGGCTGTTCCTGATCACCCGGGAGATCAGGATCCCCTTCCCTTCGGGAAGATTGAAGTATCGGACCAGTTGCGGTGTCAGGTCCTGCAGAAAAATTCCGAGCCAGGGTTTGTGGACCCGCCCGAAGGCCAGGAGATCTTCATAAATCCGCCGGGCCCGCCCGATGGGAATGGCGAACCCGATCCCCTCGGCCTTCCGGTAGATCGCCGTGTTGATGCCGATGAGTTGCCCGTTGATATTGAGAAGCGGCCCCCCGCTGTTGCCCGGATTAATGGAGGCATCAGTCTGGATGAAATCCTGGTAAAGACGGTTTTTCGTCCGGATCGACCGGTTCAAGGCGCTGATCACGCCGGTGGTCACGGAATGGGAAAGGCCGAAAGGGTTCCCGATGGCAATCACCGTCTCCCCGATCATGAGATCGTCGGAACGGCCCATATGGATATATGGGAGGGGCTTGTCTGCTTTGATCCGGAGAACGGCGATGTCCGACTTGGGATCGGAACCGACGAGGGTCGCCCGGTATTCCGTCTTGTCCGCCAGTCGGACCCGAATCGCCGTAGCCCGGTCGACCACATGTTCGTTGGTCAGAATATAACCCTTGGAGGAGATGATGACCCCCGAACCGAGACTCTGTGTCTTGTACTCCCGGGGTCCCAAGGATTCATAGAAATCACGGAAAAAATCGTCAAAAAAAGGAGAAGAAGCGCCGAAGTTGAAGGGGGTGGCGCGTGTTTCATGAATCTGCTCGCTACTGACATTCACAACCGCCGCCGAACTCTTCTCTACCGCCTCCACCACGGCATTCCGCCTGGAATAGGGAGCATGGGCGGCGGAAAGAGGGGGGTGGAAAAGAACAAACAGAATCGTGATCCAGAGAAAATATTTCCTTTTCAATTTCACCTCTCCTCCACACCATGTTTTTTCAGGATCACCGCAATCTCCTCCCGTGCCTCTTTTGTGCGCCCCTTCCGCAACAGGGCAAGGGCCTGCGAGTCCGCCAGTTTCCGAAAGAGGCGGGAGCGCCTCTTGCCGTCACCCACGGCCTCCAGGATCTGCGGCCGAATTCCTTTGAGCAGCTTCAGAAACCGTCCGTACTCCGGACCGAAACGAACCGCAAGCTCCCGACGGATTTTTTTCGCCAGGGCGGGACTGGCCCCCCCGGTAGAAACCGCCACGGTCAGATCTCCCCGCCGGATAACGGAGGGGACAATAAAATCGCACAGTTCCGGAACATCAACGACATTCAGCAGCACCCCTCGCTTTTTCCCTTCCCTCACAGCCCTCCGATGGAGACGGTCATCATCGGTCGCGCAGAAGGCAAGACGAACCCGGTCCATGTCCGAAGAACGGAAAGACCTCCTTCGGCAGGCAATCCGCCGGGCCTCGACAAGGCACTCCAGTCCCTTCGTCAAAGCGGGGCTTACGAGGCGGACCTTTGCGCCATAACGCAGAAGCACCCGCACCTTCCGTTCCGCCACCGGCCCGCCGCCGATCACGAGGACGGGCATCTGTTCCAGATTCAGAAAAAGTGGATAATAGGAATTCATTTCAGCGTGTCTACCAGGGGATGATCTTGTCAAGGAAAGAACGCTTCAACAGGACTTCCTTCTCTTCTGATCCCGTCTTACCCGACGTTGCCCGGCATTGATCGTCCGAGCTCCGGGCCTGCAGGAGCAGGAGCCGGCGAGCCCGTGCATCCCGGTCCTTCCCCTGATAGGTCCCCGCCAGTCCCGTAGAGACAAGAGGCCTGTCGGCACACTCCGCCGCACGCTTTTCCACACAGGAGGTCTTCGTCCCCTGCTGTTCCAGCTTTCGAACGGAGGGAATGTATTCGCTGTTGGGATACTGTTCAAAGAGAAGCTTCCGATACTCCTCGGCATGCTCCTCATCCTTCAGGTCCCGGTATGCCTTGTAAAGATAAAAAAGAAGCTGATCATTGATCCCGGAATCGGGATAGCGGTCCAGCGCCTCCTTGAAGCGGTTGACCGCCGCAAAAAGTGCGTTTTTCCGGAGATAAAACTCACCAATAAAAAATTCATTCTCCGCCAGAAATGTCTGGATCGACTTAATCCGCAACCGGGCCTGTGCAAGGTATTCACTCTTCGGAAAATCCTGCAACAGCCGATTGAAGACCTTCAGCGCCTCTTTGGCATGGGTCGGGTCCCGATCGATGGTATCGATCTGCCAGAAATGACATTCCCCGGTCCTGTAGAGAAGATAATCGGCCACGGGTCCACCAGAGTGAAGCTTGAACATCTCCTTATAAAGAGTCCGGGCAGCTTCATATTCCTTCTCTTCAAAGTAACTGTCCGCCACGGCGATCTGGGCAAGAAGTTCAAGGTCGCTCTTCGTCCCCATGACCTTCACCTTGTTGAAAATCTTCCGGGCCTCTTCGTATCTCTCCTTCTTTTCAAGATTAATCCCTTGACGATAGAGCTCCCTGGCCGTGGGAGGTTTTTTCAGAGTTTTCTTCTTCCAGAAACATCCCGCCACCACCAGAAAAGTCAGGAGCAACAGAAACAGGACAGCCCGCCGGAAGGAAAGATTGTGATTCATCGCTGCATTATCTCCAAAAAACATATTTATTTTCAATATGTTACACAGGGTGTGTATACACGCTCCCCCTGAGAAAGTCAAGAAAAAAAGAGGATATTGATTGACTTTTCAAGACGGATATCCTATTTTTCTCAGGTTCATTTCGTGATCTTTTTCGAGAGACGTCCAACGATTCTCCGGGGGGTATCTTTGCGGTTCTCCATTTTCTTTTTCCTTCTGGGCCTTTTCCTGCACGCCCAGGCGGCAGCAGGCGCACAATACACTCAGGTTACAGATCCTTTCAAGACCTTCAATTATATTGATACGGCCTCCGGCGGGACCGAAATCACGCTTGGAGACAACGCCGCCAGTGATCCGGTCGATCTCGGCTTTACCTTCAACTATTACGGCACATCCCACACACAGATCATCATCGGTTCCAACGGAACAATCGGCTTTCCGACGGAAACCACCGGCCTCGACACAACAACGAAACTCCCGGCCGTTCCCGACCCCACCGCTCCGAATGCCGTGATCGCCCCCTTTTCCGCCGATCTCGATCCCTCTTCCGGCGGAAGCATCCATTATCTCCAGGGCGGGACAACGGGGAGCCGCTATCTTGCCGTGGAATGGCTCAATGTCCCGCTGAAAGATAAGGGGGGTATTCGCTCATTCGAGGTCGTCCTCTACGAGGACAACGGCGACATCCTCTTTCAGTACAAGACCCTCGAGGGAGGGGAAGGGATCGACAGTACAACCGTCACCATAGGGATCGAAAACGGCGACGGATTAGTAGGCCTGACCCCGGCGGATGTAACGCAAATCGCAGAAGGGACCTCGATCCTCTTCTCGGAAAACCCCTCCGATGCCGACGGCAACGGCCTGATCGACCGCTTCGAATCGTTCTACAACCTCACCGGCGGCGGCACCGGAGACGATGACGGCGACGGGCTTTCCAACGCCGATGAATTCACCGCCGGGACCCGGCCCGACGAGGTCGATTCCGACGGGGACGGGATCAGCGACAAAAACGATGCCGACCCGCTCTCCACTGATTCCGACTCCGACGGGCTCAGGGATTCCGTGGAGGATATCAACACAGACGGGGTCCGGGACGGCAGCGAGACCGATGCCGGCTCCTTCGATACTGACGGGGACGGCTATACCGACGCAGCCGAGATCACCTACGGCAGCGATCCCCGTGATGCCGCATCCACACCCTCCCTGAATTTCACAGCAGTCACAACCACAATCCAGGCGGCAATAGACAACGCATCCGCCGGCGAACGTATCTATATCCCCGCAAGTACGACCCCCTATGTGGAAGATCTCACAATCAACAAGGCGATCACCCTGATCGGCGCCGGTACGGCTTTCACGACGATCGATGGGACGATTACCGTCAGCGGGGTTACGGGCGCCACACTGACCGGTTTCACCATTTCGGATGCAACGACCGCCGTTGAAATTCTCGGGGATGCTACATCCGTGACCGATGTCAATCTTACGAAGGTTACATTAAAGAACTGTACCAACGGGATCCTGATCTCCGACGCAGCCGCTTCCGGCGGAACGGCGGGAACGAAGACGAAAGCAGTCCTCAACGGGGTCACTTTCAGCGTGACTGATCCGATGACCGTCGGATACGGCATCAAGGTGGAGGATTTACAGGATGGAACGGATGACGTACTCATGAATAACGCCTCCGTTACCCTCACCGGAAGCGGCGGCATCATCATCGACAACAGCCGCAACATCGAGATCCGTGGGACGTCGGTTTCCAGGAGCGAGACCGCCGGAATCGTAGTCCAGGGAGACGGGGTGTCTTCCCTCGACATCGACAATACGTCCCTCTCCGGCAACTACGGAACCGGCATCACGGTGGCCGGCAACGGCACCGGGATCATCCTGAATCGGGATACCCTCTCGGGGAATGCCGGAAGTGGAATACGACTGACCGGCAACGCCTCGACCACCCTGACGGATAACACGATTACCCAGAACGGCGGATACGGGATGGAGGCGACGAGCGCTCCCACAGTAACCAATTCCGGAAATGCCCTTACAGGGAATACAAGCGGGAGTTACAGCAGCACCTCCATCTTCAGCGTCGACACGCCTGCCGACATCACAGGCACAAGCAGCACGGGACAGGTGATCGCCCAGTCTGTCGCCTGGATCCCGGCCGCCACGGGGGGGACGGTGCCCCTGATCGAACCACCGGTCGTGCTGAGCGATCCGATCTACAGCCTGTTCGGTGCAAGCATCACCTTCCCGGCCGGTGCGCTGAGCGAAGATACCCGGGTCACGATCTCCAAATCAACGGCATCTTATCCCTCGCTCCCGATCACGTTCAACTACCCCATGCCGCTCGCCGAGTTTTCCCTGGAACAGGGAACGTTGAACGGAACGGCCACCGTAACCCTGCCCGTCCTGGCGGGTTACGATACCGATACGGCCCGGGTCTTTCATCTGAACGGGAACACCTGGGAAGAAGTCACGGCTGCGCCGCCGGTCGGCAACGCTGTTACATCGCTGGAGACAAAAACCATCGCCGCCGTCCATCAACAGGTCTCCTTCCGGACGACCGGCATGGGCAGTTTCATTCTGGTCATCGACCTCCCGCTCCTTGACCATGGAGATCCGGGAAGCGGAGGAGGATGTGCCCTGCGGAGAAGGCCAGAAGCCGCCATATCCTCTTCGCTACCCGACACGATACTCTTCTTTTCTCCGCTGTTGGCCCTGTTCATGAAAATTCGAAAGCGATGGTCCGCCGTTGAAAAGTAATATCAACATAGACGCTCGATTCCGGGCATGGCACCGGCGGCTTGCCTGGCTGTTGCCGGCTTTCGTTTGTCTGCTGGCAATCTGCAGTGCCACCGAGGCCGCCCCGATCATCCGGAAGATCGAGATTGTGGGCAACCGAAGGATTGATAGCGGAACACTCCTCAGCCGTATCCAATCGAAAAAGGGGGAATCGCTCTCCATGGAAACCATCCGGAAAGATATCCGGGCAATCTATGGCATGGGGGGATATTTCGAGAACGTGCAGGTAGAAAGCGAACCGGTCAAAGACGGAATCCGGCTAATCTTCCGGGTCAAGGAGAAACCGATCATCTCTGAGATTACGATCAAGGGAAACAAGGAATTGGAAGAGGGAAAAATCCGGGATGTCCTCAAGGCACGGATCGGCTCTCCCTATGATCTCCGGCAGATCAAACGTGACCGAGAGGCCATCCGGAAACTGTACCGTGACGAAGGTTTTTACTTTGCAAAGATTCAGGCAACGGCAAAAGATGACCGGAATAAAAACAAAAAACTCCACTACAAGATCAGCGAAGGGAAAAAGGTCATCATCGGCGAGATCATCCTGAAGGGGAGCAAGCAGCTCAAGCCCGGAGAGATCAAGAAAAAGGCCATGGAAACCAAGGAACACTGGATGCTTTCCTTTATCAGTTCCGCCGGGGTCTATAAACGGGAGACACTCAATATCGACCTGGCCCGGATCAAGGATTTCTACTACAGCCACGGCTACCTTGAGGTCAAGGTGGGAGAACCGGAGATCTCCTTCAAAAAACCGAAAAGACGCACACATGACCGATTCTACGAATGGTTCGAGGGATGGGGGTGGGGCAAGAGCAAGATTGTCGTGACAATCCCCATCCATGAAGGAAAGCAGTACAAGATCGGGAAGGTCCGTTTTGAGGGAAATAATGCCATCTCCAGTGAGATCCTGGCTTCCTCCCTCTCCTCGAAGAAAGGAGAGATCTTCAGCAGCGAGAAGATCCGGAAGGATATTTCCATCATTGCTCATCTCTATGGAAAAAAGGGGTACGCCTTTGCCAACGGAACTCCCCTGACCAATCTTCACCGGGAGACCCGGACCGTGGACCTTACCTGGGATATCGATGAGGGACAGCGGGTCTACATCGGCGAGGTCAATATCCTGGGAAACGTTCGGACCCGGGACAACGTGATCCGACGGGAACTCCGCTTCAATGAAGGAGACCGGTACAATATTGCCAAGATAGATCGAAGCAAGGTTCGCATCCGGAATACCGGTTTTTTCAAGGACGTGCAGATCCGGACCAATCGACGGCCCGGCCGGCAGGTGGTTGATCTTAACGTCCTGGTTAAAGAACAACAGACCGGCTCCTTGAGTTTCGGGATCGGCGCCAGTTCCACCCAGGGGCTGATCGGATCTTTCGATGTGCAGCAGAAAAACATCTTCGGCACCGGGCGGGAGGTCAACATCTCCGCCGTCCTCGGCGGAAAGGACAGCAGTTTTAACCTCCGATTTGTGGAGCCCTGGCTCTATGACCGGGAGGTCAGTCTCGGGTTCAACCTCTATAAGAACATCTCCGATTACGACTCCTTCCGGGAAGAAACCCTGGGCGGCGGCATGACGTTCGGCCGCGCCCTCGATGAGTACAGCCGGGGATCGATCGGCATCAACTACGAAGACATCCATTACAACAATGTCGACCAGGGATACAACGCAAACCTGATCCAGGGACAGTCGGTCTCCGACATCACTCTGGGCTGGAAGCGAAACACCGTCGACAACATCATGGACCCGACCCGGGGCTACCTGGCCCGGGCCTCCGCAAAACTCGCCGGACTCATCGGCAACGCAAAATTCAACAAGTACTATCTTGCCGACCGGATCTTCATCAAGGGCCCCGGAAAAATCACCTTCTCCGAAAACGGAGAGGTTGGTTATATCAAAGCGAGCAGCGCAAAGGAGATCCCCGTATCCGAACTTTATTATCTGGGAGGGATCGAATCGCTGCGGGGGTATCAGTACCGGAGCCTGGGCCCGAGGAACTTTTTCGGCAGCCTCATCGGCGGCAGAAAGATGCTCCTGTCCAACTCCGAGATCTATTTCCCCGTCGCACCTTCGGCGGGACTGAAGGGCTTTCTCTTCTTCGATATCGGAAAAGTCTATGACCCCGTCACCCGGACGGTCATCTCATCCTACCGGGAGATCGACACCGATGGAGACGGTTTCGTCGACACCACCGAAGCGGTACGAAGCCCGAACATCACCGACGGCAATCAATGGAAGCGAAGCTACGGAATCGGCATCTCCTGGCGCTCTCCGGCGGGACCGATCAAGCTGGTATGGGCAAAGGCAATGAACCCGGAAGCCTTTGATAACGTTGAGACAATTCAGTTCAGCATGGGAACGACCTTTTAACCTTACCCAAGGAGTCTTTTATGAAAGCAAAAACCCCCCTGATGGCAATACTGATCCTTTCTTTCCTGCTGATCTCTTTCCGGCCGGCCTCGGCCAAGGAAAATCAAATCGGGATCGTTGATTTCCAGAAGGTCTTTGAAGAATCAACGGTCATCCGAAAGATGAACGACAATTTACAGGACAAGATCAAAGCGCAAGAGCAGGAGATCGAAAAAAAACGGGAGGACCTGGCAAAGATGCAGCAGGACCTGGAGAAAAAAAAGGCCCTCATGAACGCCGATGCCCGGACACAAAAAGAAGAGGAACTCCGCCAAAAGCTCAAAGACCTGAAGCGTTACGCCGACGACAAGAAAGATGAATTTCAGCGAAAAGGAAACAGCCTGATGCAGGCGATCATGAAGGACCTGACAAAAATCGTTCAGGAGATCAGAAAAGAGAAGGGTTATACCGCCATCCTCGAACGATCCTCAGGAGGTGTGGTTTGCTGCTCCCCCTCGGTCGACATTACCGAAGAAGTGATCTCGGAATACGATAAGAGGAACAAATAATGTCCGGGAAAGGGCACCACAAAACCTGGCGTCTCTCCGAACTGGCCTCGCAGGCCGGCGGTCATCTGGAGGGAGACGGGACCCTCGAAATCTCGGGCCTGAATTCTCTGAAGGATGCGGGGACCGGGGAGTTGGCCTTTCTGGCCAACCCGAAATACCTGCCGGAACTGGAACGGACAAAGGCCTCGGCCGTGATCCTGCCGCCGGACGTTCCTGTACGGATCGCTGCAATTCGGAGTCCAAACCCCTATCTCGCCTTCGCGAAGATCGCGACACTGATGCAGGGAGAAAGACCCGCCCCCCTCGGGGTGAGTTCCGACCTGATGCAGGGAGTTCGGTGCCGGCTGGGCAAGGATCTCTCCATTCATCCCCGAGTGGTCCTGGGCAATCACGTGACCGTAGGGGATCGAGTCACCCTCCATTCCGGGGTCGTCATCGGCGACAACAGCATTATCGGCGACGATACACGTTTCTATTCCAACGTCTCCGTGCGGGAGAATTGCCGGATCGGGAAAAGGGTCATCCTCCATTGCGGAGTGGTCATCGGCAGCGACGGGTTCGGTTTCGCCCCGGACGGTAATGAATATTACAAAATCCCCCAAACCGGCGGGGTCGTCCTTGAAGATGATGTGGAGATCGGCGCCAATTCGACCATCGACCGCGGCGCATTAGGAGACACCATCATCCGCCGGGGAACAAAGATCGACAATCTCGTCATGATCGCCCACAATGTGGAGATCGGAGAAAATTCGATCATCGTCTCACAGGTCGGCATTTCCGGCAGCACGAAGATCGGAAATCATGTCACCCTCGCCGGACAGGTCGGTGTGGCGGGTCACCTGACGATCGGGGATGAGGTCACGGTCGGAGCACAGTCCGGGATCACGCGGAACCTGGCGCCCAAGAAACGGGTCAGCGGCCTGCCGGTAATTGACCATCAAAAGTGGCTGAAAGCGGCAAGCAGCTTTGAGCACCTGCCGACGATCCGGAAGGCGGTAAGGAAACTGGAAGAACGGATCCGGGAACTCGAAGCTACGAGGAGGGAGGCCCCCGGATCTTCAAAAGAAGGAGGATATAGAAGATGATGGACATCAACAAAATCATGGAGTATCTTCCACACCGGTATCCCTTCCTGCTGGTCGACCGGATCGTAGAAATGGAAGCCGGAAAACGGATTGTCGGTCTGAAAAACGTCACCCATAATGAACCTTTTTTTCAGGGCCATTTCCCCGGTCATCCGATCATGCCGGGGGTCCTGATCATCGAAGCCATGGCCCAGACCGCCGGGGTGCTCTCCATGCAGATGGTGGACGACCCGGCCTCAAAGGTCATCTATTTCATGAGCATCGACCGGGCCAGGTTCCGTCATCCCGTGGTGCCGGGGGACCAGCTTCGGATGGAACTGGAAGTCATCAAGATCCGGGTCCCCATCATGAAGTTGGAAGGCCGTGCCTATGTGGAAGACAAAAAAGTCGCCGAGGCACTGCTGACGGCAACCATCACCGATAAATGAACATCCCGAAAAAAGGTCACCCCATGAAGATACATCCGACAACCCTCGTCCATCCCGGAGCAAAGATCGGTAAAAAAGTAGAGATCGGCCCCTTCTGCACGATCGGGGAACACGTTACCATCGGAGCCGGAACAAAGATCAAGTCCCACGTCAGTATTGACGGATGGACCGAAATCGGCGAAGGGTGCGCCTTTTATCCCTTCTCCTCCATCGGGGAACCGCCGCAGGACCTGAAGTTCAAAGGGGAGGCCTCGAACCTGAAGATCGGGAAGAACAACGTCTTCCGGGAATTCATTACCGTAAATCGGGGCACGGAACACGGCGGAGGAGAGACCGTCATCGGCGACAACAATTTTTTCATGGCCTATTGCCACGTCGCACACGACTGCCGGATCGGCCACCATGTCGTACTGGCGAACGCCGCCACCCTGGCCGGTCATATCACCATCGACGACCACGCCATCATCGGCGGGATCTCAGCCATTCACCAGTTTGTCCGGATCGGACGGCATGCCATTGTCGGCGGGGCCTCCGCCGTCCCCAAGGATGTCCCCCCCTTCTGTAACGCCACGGGGAACCGGGCGACCCTGCACGGGCTGAACACCATAGGGCTCAAGCGCCACGAATTTCCGGAGGAGACAGTGCGGGAACTGAAAAAGGCCTACCGGATCCTCTTTCGATCCGCCCTCCTCTTCGAGGAGGCCCGGGCACGGGTTGAACAGGAGGTGGCGAAGCTTCCGGAGGTCCGGGAACTGCTCGACTTTCTTCAGCATTCCGAACGGGGTTTCTGCCGATAGGATGAACAACCATGAAAAAATATTCTCCCATCGATTTAAAGAAAATCACCACCTACCCGATTGAACAACGGAAGAACAAGGTCAACGTGAAGGCCTTCGCTCAGCCTCAAAAGCCGGGAGCAGGGTTCAATAATTTCCTGGAGTCCCTCCCGGACATCCTGGCCGCACGGGACTTCAAGGCCGTCGTCGAGGCGGTCGTCGATGCACACAGACGGAAACGTCCGGTTCTGCTGGCCATGGGCGGCCACGTGATCAAATGCGGACTGGCGCCGCTCCTCATCGACCTGATAAACCGGGGGATCATCACGGCCCTGGCGTTAAACGGTTCCGCAAGTATTCACGACTATGAGATTTCCTTCCAGGGCGGCAGTTCCGAAGATGTGGCGCAAGAACTGAAAACGGGGCACTTCGGCATGGCCGACGAAACCGGGCGGGGAATTCATGAAGCGTTGGCTGCAGGCGACCGGGAGGGCTGGGGATACGGTGAATCACTGGGCCGGTATATCCTTGACCGGAAGACCCCCTTCCGGCAATACAGCGTCCTGGCCGCCGCCGCCGAACGGAAGGTCCCCGCAACGGTCCATGTCTCCATCGGGACCGATATCATCCACATGCACCCCGGGATGGACGGCAGGATCATGGGGGAAGCCACTTTCCGGGATTTCAGGATCTTCTGTTCCGTCGTCGCCGATCTGGGACAGGGGGGAGTCTTCCTCAATGTCGGATCGGCAGTCGTCATGCCGGAGGTCTTTCTCAAGGCCGTCAGTATCGCCCGGAATCTTGGACACGACCTGAGTGATTTTGTCACGGTCAATTTTGACATGATTCAGCACTACCGCCCCCGGGAGAATGTGGTCCGCCGCCCGACCCTCGGCTGCGGGCAGGGCTATGCCATCACCGGGCACCATGAAATCATGATTCCGCTGCTGGCGCGGGCAATCGTGGAAAAATTAAAATGACGAATTCGCAAAAAGTCCGTCTGCAACAAAAAAACAGAATCGTGGTGAGGGGAACGGTATGAATCAAGAGCGGATCCGGGAAATCCTCGGGAAGATCAGGAACCGGAAGATCCTCGTCGTCGGTGACGTCATGGTGGATGAGTATGTCTGGGGGCAAATTGACAGGATTTCACCGGAAGCCCCGATCCAGGTCGTCGATGTCCATTCGGAGAACACCGTCCCCGGCGGCGGCGCCAACGTGGTCGCGAATCTTGTCGGCCTGGGGGCCAGGGTCTATCTGGGGAGCGTTGTCGGAAAGGACGCGAAAGGCGACCTCCTCCGGGAACGGCTGCGCAAACAGGGGGTCCGTATCCAGGGAATGATCACCGACCGGACGCGGCCCACCTCGACGAAGACACGAATCATGGGCCGGAATCAGCAGCTCCTTCGGATCGATCGGGAAGATCGGACCCCGCTCCGGCCGGAGACGGAACAACGTCTCCTTGCCTATCTGAAAAAACAGATTCCGCTCTGTGATGCCGTGATCCTCTCAGACTACGGGAAAGGGATCCTCACGGAGAAGATCTTGACGGAGACGATCAGAAACGCTGCGAAAGAGGGAAAGATCATCACCGCCGATCCGAAAGGGAAAGATTTTAAAAAGTACCGGGGCATCACCTGCCTGACCCCCAACCGCAGGGAGGCGGAGGAAGCAACGGGAAGAATCCTGGCGAAGAGATCGGAGATCCGGGAGGCGGCAGAGCAATTACAGAGAGTCCTTCACAGCCCGGCCTGCCTGATCACCCTCGGGGGAGACGGCATGGCCCTGCGGGAACGGAATCGGTTTACCTTTCTCTCAACCGCAGCGCGGGAGGTCTTTGATGTCAGCGGCGCCGGGGATACGGTAATCGCCGCATTAACGCTCGTGGCAGCCGCGGGCTATTCGCTGAAAGAGGCCGCCGAAATCGCCAATCTCGCCGCCGGGGTCGTTGTCGGAAAGGTTGGTACCGCTCACGTCGCCCCCCGGGAGATCCTCGACCATGCAATGGGGGCCGGTGGGGACCGGACCGGAAAGATTTTCTCCTTTGTGGAACTGAAAGAGGAGATCCGGCGGAAAAAAGCACTCGGCAAGAAGGTGATCTTTACCAACGGCTGCTTCGATCTCCTCCATGTGGGGCATATCCGATACCTCCAGGAGGCCCGTGCCCTGGGGGACCTGCTGGTGTTGGGACTGAACAGTGACGACTCGGTACGAAAACTGAAGGGGAAACTTCGTCCGCTCATCTCCCAGGAGGAACGGGCGCTGATCCTGGCCGCCCTCGACTGCATTGATTATGTCGTGATCTTCGAGGAACGGACTCCGCTCAAACTGATCCGGGAGTTACAACCCGACGTCCTCGTCAAAGGCGGAGACTACAAGAAATCCGAGGTCGTCGGCGGCAACTTGGTGGAGGCCGCCGGAGGAAGGGTTGCCCTGATCCCTATCGTCCGGGGAAAATCCACGAGCGGTCTGGTGGAACGGATCGTGGAACGCTACGGGAAAGAGCAAGGCGCAAAGGGACAAAAACGCCCGAAAAACTTTTTGTAACCGGACAGGACAAAGGCCATGAATCAGCAAAAATCATCCAGTCCGCCCCTCCGGGTCGGCGTCATCGGTGTCGGCTATCTCGGACAGCACCATGCCCGGATCTATTCGGAGATGGACGGCGTGGAACTGGTCGGCATCGCAGATACGGATCGGGAGCGAATGAAGGAGATTACCGACCGTTTCAGCGTCCCGGCACATGATGACTATCGCACCCTTGTTCCGAAGATCGACGCCGTCAACATCGTTTCCCCCACGGTCACACACCACAAGATCGCCCGGGAATGCCTGGAGGCGGGCCTCGACGTCTTTGTGGAAAAACCGATCACCGTCACCCCCGATGAGGCCTCCGATCTGGTCCGCCTGGCCGAGGCAAAAAAGAAAATTCTTCAGGTCGGTCATATCGAACGGTTCAACGGTGCCGTACGGGAGTTGGCCCGTCTGGTCAAGGATCCGGGCTTCATTGAAGTCCACCGCTTAGGCTCCTTCGTCGGGCGGGCAACGGATGTCGATGTGGTCCTTGACCTCATGATCCATGATATCGACATCATTCTCAGTCTGATTCAGTCACCGGTCCGGGAGATTCGCGCAAACGGCGTCCCCGTGATCACGCCGAATGTGGATATCGCCAATGCCCGGTTGGAATTTCAAAACGGTTGTGTCGCCAACGTGACGGCCAGCCGGGTCTCCACCCACCCCCAGCGGAAGATGCGTTTTTTTCAGCCTGACGCCTATATCTCCCTCGACTTTCAGGAACAGGAGCTGGAATACTACCGGAGGATCGGCGATCCGGCGGAGTTCCTTGCCGGCAAACCGCCCCGGATCGTAAAGGAGGAGGTCACAATTCCCAGGGAAGAACCACTGAAGGTCGAACTCTCCTCCTTTATTGAGGTCCTCCACAACCGGTCGCGGCCCGTGGTCTCCGGCAAGGAGGGGTTGCATGCACTACTGGTGGCCACCAATATTCTCCAGGAGATTCAATCCCATCCTCCCGATACCACGGCATTTCCAAGATGATAAGCGAAAAGACCATCATGATCATTGCCGGAGAGGCCTCCGGAGACCTCCATGCCTCTCACCTGGTCCGAAAGATGACCGAAGTGGAGCCGCAACTGAACTTCTTCGGCGTGGGAGGTCAAAAAATGGAAGCCGCCGGGGTGCAACTCATCTTTGCGAATCATGAGATTGCCGTAACCGGTTTCTCGGAGGTTCTCTCAAAGATCGGGAAAATCCGCAAGGCCTACCGGGCCGTCCGGAAAACCCTGCGGGACCGTCCTCCGGACCTGCTGATCCTCCTGGACTTCCCCGACTTCAACCTGCGGGTGGCGAAGATGGCGAAGAAAATGGGGATTCCCGTCCTCTACTATATCAGCCCCCAGGTCTGGGCCTGGCGCCGGAACCGAATCGGTCTGATCCGGAAGCTGGTGGAGAAGATCATGGTCGTTCTTCCCTTTGAGGCATCTCTCTATGGAGAGAAAGGCATTTTTGTGGGGCACCCCCTGCTGGACATTGTAACACCTTCCCAAACGCCGGGAGAAATCATGGACCATCTGGGAATCCAGCGGGGTTCTCCGGTCGTCACTCTCCTTCCGGGCAGCCGTAAAAATGAAGTTGATAAGCTTTTGCCTGTGATGGTGGAGGCCGCCCACATGATCCGGGAGCGAATCACCGACGTACAGTTTGTGCTGCCGATCGCCTCCACCATATCCAAAGAGGATGTGACCGTCCTCCTGGAGGACGCCCTTGTCCCGATCATTCCGGTGCAGGAGCAAGCCTACGACGCTCTTTCGGTCTCCGACTTCGCCATTGTTGCCTCGGGAACGGCGACATTGGAAACCGCCATTTTAGGCGTCCCGATGTTGATCCTTTACCGGATGTCGGCCCTGACCTATGCCCTGGCCCGCCGGCTGGTCCGCGTTCCCCATATCGGCCTGATCAACATGGTGGCCGGAAAACGGATCGTACCGGAACTGATCCAGTCGGAGGTCACCCCCAATCACATCATGGAAGAAACCCTGCAGGTACTGGAGAACGGTGAGTACGCGGCACAAATCTCCCGAAAACTGCGGGAAGCCGTAATAAAATTAGGCAGTCCCGGCACCTCCGCCCGGGCCGCCCGTATTGCAATTGACCTTCTTGAGGAAAAGGGATGAAGAACTACAAACGTCTGCTCCATTTCATGGCCCGATACAAGAGTTATTTCTTCCTCTCCTTTATCTGTATGGGGGGTGTTTCCCTGGCCAAGGGTGCACTGGCCTGGGCGATGGGCCCCCTGGCCAAGGAAATCTTTCTCGCCAAAAACCTCTCCATGCTAAAAGTGATGCCGGCTATTGTCCTGGCCATCTATCTCTTCCGGGGGATGAGTATGTTCGGAGAGGCCTATTTCATGGCGATCGTTTCCCAGCGAACCATCCGGGACTTACAGAATCATATTTACGAGCACCTTCTTGAGATGTCCCTCTCTTTCTTCGTCCGCAAACCGACGGGGCTCCTCATGTCCCGCATTACCAACGACGTCAACGTGGTCCAGCAGGCAGTATCCAAGGCAATCTCAAGCCTGATCATGGAGAGCATGACGATTGTCGTCCTCCTTGTCGTTGCACTGACAAAAGACCCGACGATTACCCTGATCTTTCTGGTCACGCTTCCCCTGACCACCATTCCGATCACCCGCTTCGGAAAGCGACTCCGGAAGATCAGCACCCGAACCCAGGAAAATTTCGGTGTCATCAGCACCTTCCTCCATGAGACCATTTCGGGCATCCGGATCGTCAAGGCCTTCGGAATGGAGAAATACGAAAACAGGCGTTTCCGGAAGCGAAGCCAACGTCTCTACCGCTACCGGCTCAAGGCAAACATCGTCAAGGGCTTTTCCGAACCGGTGATGGACATGATCGAAGGGATCGGTGTCACCCTTGTCATCGGGATCGGAGGCCTGGCGGTCATCCACAGCCGGATCGATTTCGCCGAATTTACAACCCTCATGGCAGCGGTCATCATGATGTATTCCCCGATTAAGAAGTTGAGCAAGGTCCACTATATGATCCAGGAGGGAATGGCCGCCGCCGACCGAATCTTCGACATCATCGATGAAACACCGGAGATCAAGGACCGACCCGGGGCAAAGGAACTTCCGCCCATTCAAAAAGAGATCCTCTTCGAAGATGTCCATTTCAACTATGGAGACAAGGAGGTGATCCGGGGGATTTCCCTGACCGCCCGGACCGGGGAAGTGGTTGCCATCGTCGGCGCCAGCGGCGAGGGAAAGACGACGATTCTGAACCTGATTCCCCGGTTCTACGATGTGGTGCGCGGATCGATCCGTATCGACGGGACCGACATCCGGGACGTTACGGTTCGTTCCCTGCGGAAACAGATTGCCATGGTCACGCAGGAAACCGTCCTCTTCAATGACACGGTTCGGAGCAATATCGCTTACGGTCTGGAGGAAATCTCCGATGCGGAGGTCATCCGTGCGGCCGAAGCCGCCAATGCCCATTCCTTCATCAAGGAACTCCCGGAGCAGTACGATACCGTTATCGGGGAAAGCGGCATGACGCTTTCCGGCGGGCAGCGGCAGCGGATCTCCATCGCCCGTGCCCTTCTCAAGGATGCGCCGATCCTGATTCTGGACGAAGCAACCTCTTCGCTCGACACGGAATCGGAACAGGTGGTCCAGGAGGCCATCAACCGGCTGATGAAAGGACGGACCACCTTCGTCATCGCCCATCGTCTCTCCACCGTTACAGGCGCATCCCGGATCCTGGTGATTCAGAATGGAAAGATCGCCGAAACCGGACGCCATAAAGAGCTTCTGCAACAGGGAGGTCTTTACAAAGAACTCTATGACCGGCAGTTCCAGGCGAAGGCCTCCCCCATCGAGGAATTCCCACGATGAAGTTCCCCGAGGTGCGTGAAATCATGATTCCCTGCACGGCCTCCTTCATCATCAAACTGGTGGGATGGACCCTCAGGATGACAACGGTGGGAGAAGAACATTTCGAGCAGTTCCGATCGGAAGGGAAGCCGGTACTTTTCGCCTTCTGGCATAACCGGCTCCTCTACACCTGCTATTTCTTACGGAAGAAGAACCTGACCATGATGATCAGCAAAAGCCGGGACGGAGAGCGGATTGCACGT
Organism: Deltaproteobacteria bacterium; assembly: GCA_013151235.1. Lineage (NCBI taxonomy): Bacteria > Pseudomonadati > Myxococcota > Myxococcia > Deltaproteobacteria bacterium. The sequence continues at coordinate 22,358 of JAADIO010000023.1, forward strand.
GTTGCTCGGCATTTCGGGATCGATTCCATCCGGGGTTCATCCTCCAGGGACGGCCTCCGGGCCATCGGAAAGATGGTGCGCGTTTTGCGAAATGGAGGAAACGGCGGGATCACACCGGACGGCCCCAGGGGACCGAAATACCAGGTCCAGGCGGGAGTACTTCTTGCCGCGAAAAAATCGGGGGTACCGATTCTCCCGGTCTCGATCAACTTCGACCGGAAAAAGATCTTCGCCAGTTGGGACCGATTTCGCTTCCCCTACCCTTTCGCCCGGACCATCCTCGTCTTCGGTCCCCCCTTCTTCGTCCCGCCCGACGCGCAGGGGGAGACGCTGGAACGACTGAAGAGGGAACTGGAACATGCATTAATGAGCGTCACGGAAAAGGCGGATCGTTACTTTCTATAAAACAGGATCAAGGTTCCGGAGGAGTAGGGGATCGAGCCGTTTCATCGTAATCGTTTCACCTGAAAGTGTTTCATGATCTACTTTTTTTACAACCTGCTCACCACCGTCGTGGTCGTCCTCGGTCTCCCCTTTTTTCTGATCAAACTGATCACCACACCCAAGTACCGCCCCGGCGCCGCGCAACGTCTCGGGTTCTACCCGAAAGAGGCGGCCGAAAAACTCCGGGGCCGGGAGGTGCTCTGGATTCATGCCGTCTCCGTGGGAGAGGTCATCGCCGCCCTGCCGTTAATGCGTGAACTGCGCCGACGGTATCCCGAACGGAAAATTGCACTCACGACCGTAACGGCCACGGGAAACCGGATTGCCCGCGCCCAGGCAAAAGAGGCCGACGTCATTCTCTTCTTCCCCTTCGATTTGAAACCGATCGTCGGCAAAGCCATCCGTCTGACTCACCCCGCTCTCTTCATCCTCATCGAAACGGAGATCTGGCCCAACTGCATCCATGCCCTGTTCAAAAAGAAAATCCCCAGTCTGGTCGTCAATGGCCGGATCTCCCGGAACTCCTTTTCCGGCTACCGCCGGATTCGCTTCCTCATGAGTCGGGTCCTTCCCGAAATTACCGCCTTCTCCATGCAGACGAAAGAGGATGCCCGTCGGATCATCGCTCTTGGGGCACCGCCGGAGCGGGTTCGGAATACCGGAAATATCAAATTCGACATCACGGCGAATCCGCTGACCGGAGAAGAAGCACGACAGATACGGAACGATTACCTTCTTCCCCCGGAAGGACCTATTTTTATCGCCGGAAGCACCCACCCCGGCGAGGAAGAAATCATCATCAAGATCTACCGACAACGGAGGAAGGTCCACCCCGATCTTACACTGATCCTGGCGCCGCGACATCCCGAACGATGCAGTGAAGTGGAAGAACACCTGCGGACAGCCGGGCTCTCCTATCAGAAGCGGAGTCATCCGGAGACGGGGAAGGAGGTTCTCCTCCTCGACACCGTGGGAGAACTCTCCCGCCTGTACGGAATCGCCACGGTCGCCTTCGTGGGGGGAAGCCTCATCCCTCACGGCGGGCACAATATCCTGGAACCGGCCGTTTACGGCGTCCCCGCCCTCTTCGGACCCCACATGGAAAACTTCCCGGAAATCTCGAAGATCATGAAAGAACGGCGGGGGGGGATCGAATGCGACGGCGCCGAACAACTCGGAAAAACCCTGGAAGAACTTCTGAACGACCCCGGAAAGCGGAAGATCATCGGCCGGGCCGGCAGGACCATCATTGAAGAGAATCAGGGGGCTTTGGAACAAACCCTGACGCTCATCGATCAACAGTTAACCGCTGTGTAAAAAAATTATCGGCTGTGTTATGTTTGTTTTTTCGTCATTGACGATTGCGGGTCGGAAGAATTTCATGAACGGTTCATCAAAAATCGCAGTTTTGCAGAGGCTCCTTTCGCCCCTGTCTCCCCTTTATCAGGGAGGCGCAGCTCTGCGTGCCTCCCTTTATCAAAAGAAGATCCTGCCGTCGAAAGGACTGCCGAAACCGGTGATCTCCGTGGGAAACCTCACGACCGGAGGATCGGGGAAAACCCCCCTGGTGATCGAAATCGTTCAGCGGTTTTCCGGAGAAGGGCTCCGTTCGGCCGTACTGAGCCGGGGCTACAGGGGAAATTCCAGAGCACCGGTCAATCTTGTTTCCGATACAACCCGGATTCTCATGGATGCCGCCGGCGCCGGAGACGAGCCTTTCCTGATGGCCCGGAAACTGCCGGGAACCCCGGTCATCACCGGCAAGGATCGTTATACCGCGGGGATGGAAGCACTGCAACGGTTCGAGATCGACCTTTTCCTCTTAGACGACGGTTTTCAGCATCTCCCACTGAAAAGGGAGATGAACATTCTCCTCATGGATGGTCAAAACCCGTTCGGATCAGGCAGATGCCTCCCCGGCGGAGACCTTCGGGAAGGACCTTCCGCCCTGCGCCGGGCCGACCTGATCCTCTTTGCGGGCAGCCCCGCCGAGGCGGACCGGAACCACATTCACCGGTTGGCGCCCCGGGCCTCTTTTCATTCCGTCCGGTTCGAGGCAACGGGTGTGACGGACCTCGGATTAAAACCGGCTGCCCCCCTCTCCTTTCTAAAGGGGAAAACTCTCTTCGCCTTTGCCGGGATCGCCCGGCCGGGAAGGTTCTACGAAACACTGGAGCAGGTCGGCGTAATTCTTCAGGGACGGCGAAGCTTTCCCGACCACCACAACTATCGTCCGGAAGAGTTGAGAGCCCTCCTTAACGAAGGAAAGGACCGGCAGGCCGAGGGGTTGATCACCACCGAAAAGGACGCCGTACGAATTACCTCTTTCCCGGCGGGGCTGCCCCTTCATGTACTGCAACTCGGAGTCATTCTGGACAATCCAAAGGACTTTCTGCAGGAAGTCCGGCGAAAAACGGGAGTATGAGGATATGAGCAGAAGGGCAATCTTTCTCGACCGTGATGGAACCATCAATGAAGAGGTCGGCTATCTCGATCATCCCGACCGGATCGTCCTGCTCCCCGGCGCCGCCCGGGCAATCCGCAGAATAAACGAAAACCAGCTTCCCGCCGTGGTCATTACAAACCAGTCGGGAATTGCCCGGGGATACTTCAATGAAACCGCTGTAGCAGCAATCCATGATCGGCTTCGCAAAGAATTAAAACGCGAGGGGGCCTATCTCGACGCAATCTATCTCTGTCCCCATCACCCCGAAGGAGCGGTTCCTGAATATCGCCGGGAGTGTCCCTGCCGGAAACCGGGGACGGCCCTCGTGGAAAAAGCCGCCGAAGACTTGGGGATTGACCTGCAGGCATCGTTCATGATAGGAGATCATGTAAAGGATATGGAGCTTGCCCTTGCCGCAGGGATGACAGCCGTCATGGTCCGTACGGGACACGGCCGGAAACAATGGGCACAGACCGACAATGATCTGCGCTGCCGGATTGCCCATCTGGCGGAAGATCTCGCCGCAGCCGTGGAGTGGATCCTGGGAGAACTCTGAAAAAGGAGAATGCACGATGTCCATGAACAAAGACCTGCTCGAAATCCTGGCCTGCCCCAAGTGCAAGGGCGAACTGAGCTTGACGACCGATGAAACCGGCCTTGACTGTCCGGCCTGCAAACTCCGTTATCCCATACGAGACGATATCCCGGTCATGCTGATCGAAGAAGCGGAAAACCTCGATCACTGACCGCCACGACCCAACATGATAACCACACCGCAAAACATCCTGATCCGGGGCGTCAACTGGTTAGGCGATGCCCTGATCACCATTCCCGCCATGCGGGTCCTGCGTGAACGTTACCCTCGCAGCCGGATGACTCTCCTCATCAAGGCCCCCCTTGATACGCTCTTTGACGGATTCGATGCCGTTGATGAAGTGATCGGCTTTTCCGTCCGGAAAGGAATCGCCGGGCTGCCTGACCGTTTACGTCTGATCAGGAGACTTCGAAAGTCAAAATTCGATCTCTGCCTCATTCTTCCCAACTCCTTTGATTCCGCCCTGATCCCGTTTCTCTCGGGGATCCCGGAGCGGACCGGTTTTAACCGGGACGGTCGGGGAGCCCTCCTGACCCGGCGGATTCCGCCCATAGCGAAAGGAAGAGGTGAACACCAGGCCCGGGAGTATCTGAAACTGATTCTCGAGGAGACAAACACCCCGGAGAAACTCGACTTTTCCCTCTCACCGGGACCGGCGGCCCTCGGCTGGGCCAAAGAACAGATCGCCTTCCTCACACCATCGGACGACACCCCCCTCATCGGGTTAAACCCCGGCGCCGCTTACGGCCCGGCAAAGATGTGGATTCCCGAACGTTTCTCCGAACTGGGGACCCGTCTCTTCAATGGGATCGGCGCGGACATTCTCCTTGTCGGCGGTCCCTCGGAGATCGCCCTTTGCCGGAATATCGCACGGAGGATTTCCGGGGAGGTCCTCGATCTCTCCGGCCGGACCGATCTGCCTCAACTGGCTGCCGTCCTCTCCCTCTGCGACCTGGTTGTCACCAACGACTCCGGTCCCATGCACCTCGCATCGGCCGTAGGGACCCCCGTGGTAGCCCTCTTCGGCTCAACCGACCCCGACGCGACCTCGCCCCTGGGGGAGCATGTCATTCTCAGCAAACGGATGGAGTGCGCCCCCTGCCGGGAGCGGATCTGCCCCCGGGGAGACATGCGTTGCATGAAAGAGATCGAAGTGGAAGACGTGATGGAGGCAGTCATCCGGCTCCTGCCGGAAGCGGGGGAATCCCGTGATGATTGACCTTTCGATTCTCATCGTCAGTTACAATACCCGGGAACTGCTGCTTCACTGCCTGGAAGGGATCTTCCGCGTAGACGGCCGCCTGACCCTGGAGGTCATCGTCATCGACAACGCCTCGAAGGACGGAAGCGCCGACACCGTAGCCCGCTCATATCCGCAAGTCCACCTGATCCAAAACGCTGAAAACCGGGGATTTGCCCAGGCCGTCAACCAGGGACTACGGGCCTCCTCGGGGAGAAACCGTCTTCTCCTCAATCCCGATGCCGTCGCCGAACGAAAGACTCTTGAAGCCATGGCCGACTATCTCGATCACCATTCCGAAACGGGGGCCGTTGGGGTACAGCTTCTTCACGAAGACGGACGCCTGCAGAACAGTATCGCCTCCTTTCCCACTCTGGCCACGGAACTGCTGAATAAAAGCCTCCTGACCCGGCTTTTCCCTCATCGATTCCCCGGAAAGAACAGGCCATTCGAAGGACCGATGGAGGTGGAATCATTAATCGGCGCCTGCATGATGGTCAAAGGAAAAGTTATTCAGTCGGTGGGACTGCTCGACGAAAGATATTTCTTCTTCTTAGAAGAGACCGACTGGTGTCTCCGAATGCGTCGGGCAGGTTGGAAAATCGTCTTTCTGCCGGAACTTCGGGTCCCTCACCTTCAGGGAAAGAGCGCATCACGGAATCTCACGGCCGCCCGGATTGAGTACTACCGCTCCCGCTACCGGTTCTTCATCCTCCACAGGGGAAGGACTGCTACCGCCCTGCTGCGGGGAGGGTTAATCGTAAAACTCCTGGTCGAATGCACAGGCTCTCTCCTTCTGATCGCCATGAAAGGCTTTTCCGACAAAAAGGAGACAACACGCCTCCGGGTCCGCCTGGGACTCCTCGCCTGGCACCTGACAGGCTGTCCGGATGATGAGGGACTTGAAAAAGCAGGAACAAGCTGTGGTCAGAACTTGAGATGAAACTTGGAGATCAACGACCAGGAAAGTTTATTTTTCTGGGGTGTTATGGGATCGGTGAGAGAATCAATGCTGGTCGCGTAGCCGGCACCAACGGAAAAGCCGAGGCCGGGAGCAATTTCATAATGACCGGCGATATCAACTTCATATCCGACGTTGGAGGTGGAAACACCGTTTTTCTCTTCCACCGTCTGGGAGAGACCCGTCGACAGGTTCGCGGAGAACTTCTCCGTCGCCTGATACTTGGCGGTAGCCACCACCATACTGATGTTGGAGAGGCTCCCGTTGTAGGCAAACCGTGAATGTTTGGGCCCGTAGGCCAGGGAACGGGGGATGGAAAAAATCTCCAGGTAATCACTCTCCGAGGCATCCAGAAACTTGTCGGCATTCAGAGATCCCTCCCCGATCTTGATGCGCTCGACATCAACCGTTAAGGGGAGACCGAGATGAGCGGATAAATCGTAACTCTGTTTGCCGTAACTCAGCCCCTCCATGGAATGCGCAGGGTCCATATCATAGACGATAAACCCGTTGACCCCGGAGGGATGGAAAAAAGTGATTTGCTGCGAATCCGATACGGCAGGCTGTCCATCTTCCCCCCAGGCCGGACCTGCACCGAAGAAAAGTACGGAAAAAACAAGACAACATATGGAAAGTATGCATCTTTTCATGATTCAACCACAGCCGTCCCTCAATTAAGCCGATAAGCTTACTTTACAAAATACCTTTATGCAACGTTAGCAAGATTTATCACTTCTGTCAAGATTAATTCTCTTCGATAATCCTTCAGAATTATACATAAACGCCCCCCTTCCCCGGCACACCGGAATACTTCTACTTTGAACGAACGTAATTTACCACAATATCACCGATCTCCGTCGTGGAGTGCCCCATCCTGCCGGCGGACATACTTTTCATCTCCTTCGCAATCGTCCGCATCACCGCCTTCTCGATCCTCTCCGCGGCGGAGGTCTCCCCGAGGTAGTCGAGCATCATCTGCCCGGCGCAGATGGCCGCCAGGGGGTTTATGACGTTCTTTCCGGTATATTTCGGTGCCGATCCCCCGATCGGCTCGAACATCGAGGTCCCTTCGGGATTGATGTTCCCGCCGGCGGCGATTCCCATCCCCCCCTGGGTGATCGCCCCTAAATCGGTGATGATGTCTCCGAACATGTTATCGGTGACGATAACGTCGAACCATTCCGGATTCTTCACCATCCACATGCAGGTGGCGTCGACATGGGCGTAGTCGGTTTCAATATCGGGGTAATCCTTCGCCACCTCGTGGAAGGTCCGTTCCCAGAGATCGAAGGCAAAGGTCAACACATTGGTCTTGCCGCAGAGGGTCAGCTTGTTCTTCCGGTTTCTCTTCCTGCAGTATTCAAAGGCATAGCGGATGCATCGCTCCACCCCTTTGCGGCTGTTGATCGATTCCTGGATCGCGACCTCGTCCGCCGTCCCCTTTTTCAGGAATCCCCCGGCCCCGCAGTAAAGACCCTCCGTGTTCTCCCGCACCACCACGTAGTCGATCTCCTCCGGCCCCTTGTCACGCAAAGGGGTTTCCACCCCGGGGTAGAGCTTGACCGGCCGGAGGTTGATATACTGATCGAGGGCGAAGCGGGCCTTGAGGAGGATTCCCTTCTCCAGGATCCCCGGTTTCACATCGGGATGGCCGATCGCCCCTAAATAGATGGCATCAAGATCCCGGAACTCCTCAATGGCCGAATCGGGAAGAATCTCTCCCGTCTTCATATAGCGTTCGCCCCCGAAATCATAAGACGTCAGATCAAAGGAGAATCCCTCCATTTCAGCCGCCGCCTTCATAACCTTGACCCCTTCCGCCAGGACCTCCGGTCCCGTTCCGTCTCCCCCCATCAATCCGATCTTATAGATCTTTTCCATCGTTTTTCCTTTCCATAAAAGAATCGCTGTCCGCACTCAGTTTTCAGAGGCCGGCAAAAAATGACTGAAGAACTGCACCTGAAACTATATCTTCTGTTTTACGTACGCCATCAACCCTCCGGCGGCAATCAGCTCCTGCATGAAAGGAGGAACGGAGACCGAGGCGAACTCCCGGCCGGTCGTTCTGTTCCGGATCACACCGGTTTCCATTTCCACCTCGATTTCATCCCCCTCGGAGATCCCGGCAACCGCCTCCTCCGACTCAAAGATCGGAAGCCCCATGTTGAAGGCATTCCGGTAAAAGATCCGGGCGAACGATTTCGCAATCACCGCCGAGACCCCGGCCGCCTTGATGGCGATCGGCGCGTGTTCACGGGAGGAACCGCAGCCGAAGTTCTTCTCCGCAACGATCAGATCCCCCGGCGTCATCCTGTTCATGAATTCCGGATCGGCATCCTCCATGCAGTGTTTCGCCAATTCCTGCGGATCGGAGGTATTAAGATACCGAGCCGGTATAATCTGGTCCGTATCGACATCCCGGCCGAACTTCCAGCCCTTTCCTTTAATCTGCATTTTGTGATCCTCCAAGGGTGATGAAATCGTAAAAAGTCGTTTTCCGGATTCCGTTCATGGTTCGACAGCCTCACCACGAACGGAACATCAATCACTTACACCGTTCGCCCTGAGCACGGCTCTCCTGAGTATGTCGAAGGGTCTGTCCTGAGCCGGTCGAAGGGTCGAAGGGCTTCGTGACTTTTTACGAGACCATCAAGGGTTTAAGGATTCACGGTGGTTTTCTTTTGCCTTCCCCCGTGACACCCCGTGTCCCCCGTGGTTAATGTCTTTCGGTTTTTGCTTTCGCCTTTGATTTTACTTTGCCGCTTTGTGCCTTTGTGTCTCGGTTTTTACCTGTTTTATACAACTTCCTCCGGATGGGTAATCCGTCCCGTCACGGCCGAGGCGGCCGCCACGGCGGGATTTGCAAGATAGACTTCACTCTCCGGATGTCCCATCCGTCCGACGAAGTTCCGGTTTGTCGTGGCCACGGCCCGTTCCCCTTTGGCGAGGATTCCCATGTAACCTCCCAGGCAGGGACCGCAGGTCGGGGTACTGACGGCGGCTCCCGCTTCGATGAAGATATCGAGGAGCCCCTCCTTCATCGCCGCACGGTAGATCTGCTGCGTGGCCGGGATGACGATCATCCGCACATATTTCGCCACCTTCTTTCCCCGGATCACTTCCGCCGCCTCCCGGAGGTCCGGAAGTCGTCCGTTCGTACAGGAACCGACCACCACCTGATCGATGGTGATCTCCGAGGCCTCCCCTACACCATGAACGTTCTCCGGCAGATGAGGAAAGGCAACCTGCGGTTCAAGTTTCGAACAGTCGTATTCCCGAACGTCGCAGTAGGATGCGTCCGGATCGCTGAAGTAGAAGAGCGGTTTGCGCCGGGCACGCCCCGTGACATACTGCTCGGTAATGGCGTCCGGAGCGATGATTCCGTTCTTGCCGCCCGCTTCAATGGCCATGTTGGCCATCGTAAGGCGGTGTTCCATGGGGAGGGTTTCGATCACCTCGCCGGTGAACTCCATGGCCCTGTAGAGGGCACCGTCGACACCAATCTCCCCGATGGTATGAAGAATCAGATCCTTGCCTCCCACCCACTTCGGGAGCTTCCCCCTGTAGATGAACTTCATCGATTCGGGGACCTTGAACCAGGTCTCACCGGTGATAAAGGCCGCGGCAAGGTCGGTGGATCCCATGCCGGTGGAAAAAGCGCCGAGCGCACCGTAAGTGCAGGTATGAGAATCCGCACCGATCACAATGTCCCCCGGTACGACGATCCCCTGCTCCGGCAGGAGGGCGTGCTCCACCCCCATCTGACCGACCTCGAAGTAATAAGTCAGGTCCTGCTCCCGGGCGAAATCACGGAGGATCTTACATTGCTCCGCCGAGTCGATATCCTTGTTGGGGGAGAAATGGTCCGGCACGAGCACAACGCGCTCCCGGTCGAAGACCCGTTCCGCACCCGACTCCCGGAATTTCTTTATCGCAATCGGCGCCGTGATGTCGTTGGCCAGGGCGATATCGACCTTGGCCGTGATCAGTTCCCCCGGCTCGACTTTATCCTTTCCGGCGTGAGCCGCAAGGATCTTTTCGGTAATCGTCATTCCCATGATTTTTGTCACCCTCCACCTGATTATTTCACCTTCCGCGAGGGAGGGTGAAATAATCAAATCACCCCCACCCTGACCCTCCCCCAAGGGGGAGGGGAAAATTACAATACATCAATCTTACAAAAACCCCATACACCTCTTAAGATTCTGTTGCAAATGCCGCAGATGCAAGGCGCGACATTATTTGTCGAATGAGGCGTACTTCCTCGTACGCCGCAGATGGGGTTATGCACACAATCGTGGTAACGACTCAGGTTGCCCCGGTTTTGTTGCAGGGCAAGGAGCGAGGAGCGCACAACCGGAAGCGTATATGTAATACGCTGAGGATTCAAGCACCGCAGCACCTCAAGATACCCTATTTTCATAGCCGCTGAAAGCGGCAACAAAAATATAAAGCGAGACACGCGACGCTCCGTAACATTGTTACGGAGCAGCAAGCGTAACGCCGCCATGCAGCAAAAGAGGGGTGAGATGAGTCGTTACTATTTACGGTTGCGCCTCCAGTGCTCCAGCCGATTCAACGCATTCACGTAGGCCCGGGCGGAGGCGAGGATGATGTCGGTGTCGGCCCCCTGCCCGATGAAAATCTTCTCCCCGTCCCGGACGCGGGTCGTCACCTCCCCCTGGGCGTCTGTGCCGCCGGTGATCCCCTTGACGAAATACCCGACAAGAGGAGAGTCGTTCTTCGCGATCTTCCTGATCGCCGAATAGACGGCGTCAACGGGACCGTCCCCGGTTGATTCCACGGTCACACACTCCCCGTCCACACACATCCGGACTTTCGCCCGCGGAGCTTTCCCCGTGACGCTGTGGGCCTCGACCGACTCCAACTCATAGATATCCGGAATCCGATAGACCTCGTCGGCAATCAGCGCCACGATATCCTCATCGAAGATCTCTTTCTTGGCATCGGCCAGGATTTTGAAACGGTCAAAGGCCCGATCGATCTCCTCATCGTTCAACCGGTACCCCATCTCTTCAAGACGGGTCCGAAAGGCATGCCTGCCGGAATGTTTCCCGAGAACGAGCGTACTCTTTGCCAACCCGATCGACTCGGGGGTCATGATCTCGTAGGTCTCCTGTTTCTTGAGAAAACCGTCCTGGTGAATCCCCGACTCATGGGCGAAGGCATTCGCCCCGACGACCGCCTTGTTGGCCTGCACCAACATCCCCGTAATGTTACTGACCAGACGCGAACTCTGGTAGATTTTTTCCGTCTCGATATTTGTGGTCACACCGAAGAGATTTTTCCGGGTCCGGACCGCCATGACCGTCTCTTCCAGGGAAGCATTTCCGGCCCGTTCCCCCAGCCCGTTGATGGTGCATTCCACCTGACGGGCGCCGTTCTGTACGGCGGCCAGGGAGTTGGCCACGGCCAGTCCCAGATCGTTATGACAGTGGACACTGATCACGGCCCGGTCGATATTTTCGACCTTCTCCCGGATCACGGCAATGAGCCTTCCGAATTCATCGGGAATGGCATAACCCACGGTATCGGGGATGTTCACGGTGGTCGCCCCGGCATCGATGACCGCCCCGATTACTCGGCAGAGATAGTCCACGTCGGAACGGGCGGCATCCTCGGCGGAAAATTCCACATCCTCCGTATATTTCTTCGCTCGCCGGACGGCCCGGACGGCCTGTTCCAGGACCTCCTCCCGGGACTTCTTCAGTTTAAACTGAAGGTGGAGATCGGAGGTCGCGATAAAAATATGGATTCGTGCCCGCTCCGCCTCACGCACCGCCTCCCACGCCCGGTCGATATCCTTCTCCGTGGCCCGGGCGAGACCGCAGATCACCGGCCCCTTCACCGTTCGGGCAACTTCCCGGACCGATTCAAAATCCCCGGGGGACGCGATCGGAAACCCCGCCTCGATGATATCGACCTTCAGCGCCGCTAACTGCCGGGCCACACGAATCTTCTCCGCGAGGTTCATGCTGCATCCGGGTGACTGCTCCCCATCCCGAAGGGTCGTGTCGAATATTCGTACGATCTTTTCCATGGCATCCATCCCCGAGGGCTTCCGGTTAAAAATGGAAAGAGAGAGAGGGCCTGAGTCGTTACGAAAAAAAGACCCCCGCCTCAAGCTCATAACTCTCACAAGCCAGGGACGAGGGTCTGATGCAGCCCACGTGGTACCACCCTGATTCAGCAAAACGGGACAGCCCCCGCTCCGCCCTTCATTATATGGGTGAGATAACGGTCACAAACCGGCGAAAACTACTGCGTCCCTTACGGAAACGGTTCCCCTTCGCGACTCCAAGGCGAGTTCAAAGGCCCCTGTGCCGGTTCGCACCACCCACCGGCTCTCTGAAACAGGGGAAGCTTCTACTACTCCTTATCATCGTCAATTCTATCTTTTTACTACATCTTCATCATCAATGTCAAGTACATCAATCGATTTTCTGTGACGGATTCCTTCGACCACGCCGGAAAGAGCATAGGTCACGGCAATCAGGAAGAGAACAATCTCCGGTTTTGCCGCGATCACCAACGCCCCCAGGATCGAGAAAACCAGGATCTTGAAGGGACGCCGTTTGACCAGGTCAACATCCTTGAAACTGTAGTACCGGATGTTACTCACCATGAGAAAGGCCGTGAGAAGAACCACAATCACGAACCAGAAGGGCTTGTCCGACTCCGAATAGCCGAAAATCTCATGATAGGCAATCACGGACGTGGCGACCACACCGGCCCCGGCCGGAATCGGCAATCCGACGAAATATTTTTTGTCCACCACCTCGACGTCGGCATTAAACCGGGCAAGGCGGAAGGCCCCGGCCAACACGAAGAGAAAGGCCGCCAGCCAGCCGACCCGTCCGAAGGGCTTGAGCGCCCAGAGAAAACTTAAGATCGCCGGCGCCATCCCGAATGTCACAAGGTCGGAAAGGGAATCGTATTCCACGCCGAAGCGGGAGGTGGTATGGGTCCACCGGGCGATCTTGCCGTCCAGGGAATCAAAAAGCCCGCCCAGGATAATCGCTACCGCCGCCCGCTCATAATCGCCCAGGACGGAGGCGATGATGGAATAAAAACCGAGAAAGAGATTCCCCGAGGTAAAGATATTCGGGAGAAGATGGATCCCCCGTGGACGGTCAGCGGCTTTATTCATACCGGGCTATTTCTTTTCCTTCACCAGTTTTTCCTTCTGGAGCCAGCTCATCATGGAACGGAGTTTCTTGCCGACCGTTTCAATCGGGTGGGCCAGTCCCTTGTTCCGCAGGGCATTCAACACCGGCGCATTCACCCGGTTCTCCAGCATCCATTCCCGGGCGAACTCCCCGTTCTGGATCTCCCCCAAGATCTCCTTCATGGCGGCCCTCGATTCCTTTCCGATCACGCGAGGACCGCGGGTCAGATCACCATACTCCGCGGTATTGCTAACCGAGTAACGCATGTTCGCAATCCCGCCCTCCTGGATGAGATCGACGATCAGCTTCAGTTCATGGAGACATTCAAAATACGCCATTTCCGGTGCATATCCGGCTTCAACCAGTGTCTCGAACCCGGCCATCACCAGTTCACTGCACCCGCCGCAGAGGACGGCCTGTTCGCCGAACAGATCGGTCTCCGTCTCTTCCTTGAAGGTCGTCTCAATCACTCCGGCCCGGCCGGCTCCGATGGCACGGGCATAAGCCAGGGCAACCTTTTTGGTATTCTTCGAAGGGTCCTGAAAAATGGCGATCAGGGACGGCACTCCGCTTTTCTGGAGATACTCATGACGCACGAGATGTCCCGGACCTTTGGGAGCGACCATCATGACATTTACATCCGCCGGCGGCACGATCTGCCCATAGTGGATATTGAATCCGTGGGAAAAGCTGAGGATATTCCCCTTCTTTACGTGAGGGGCGATCTCGCTTCGATAAACCTCGCCCTGGACCTCATCCGGCAGGAGGATATGAATCACATCCCCCCAGGCCGCAGCCTCCGCCACGGTCATGGCGGTCATTCCATCCTTCCCGGCCTGCTTCCACCCGCGGGAACCTTTCCGGACGCCGACCACTACGTTCATTTTGCTGTCCCGGAGATTCTGAGCCTGGGCATGTCCCTGGCTCCCGTATCCAATAACGGCAATCTTCCTTTTCTTTAAAAGCGCCGGATCCGCATCCTTGTCATAATAGATCTTCATAAACTTCCTCCTGTCTTTATCCTCTGGACATGGCCGTCAGGCCCGTCCGCACGATTCCCTTGATCCCCAAGGGCTTTAACATATTGATCATTCCGTTGACTTTTCCCTCGCTTCCGGTCACCTCGATCGTGTAGTGGGCGTGGCTTGCATCCACCACCTTGGCCCGGAAAATATCGACAATCCGGAGTGCTTCGGCACGATGTTCCGCCTTGGCCGAGACCTTGATCAGGACCAGCTCCCGATTGATGAAGTCCGCTTCCGTCGAATAATCGATCACCTTGATCACGTTGATCAGCTTGTTCAGTTGTTTCGTAATCTGTTCCAGGATCCGGTCATCCCCCCGGGTCACAAGAGTCATCTGCGACAGAGCCGGATCAAGTGTGGGAGCGACATTCAGGCTTTCGATATTAAATCCCCGGCCGCTGAAAAGACCGGATACCCGGGCCAGAACACCGAATTTGTTTTCCACCAGAACGGAGATGGTATGACGCATAATTCCCTGAATCCTTTGAATGGTTTCGGACAACACGCAGCGGTTTGCTGCGGACCGGTTCTACCTATCCGGTGATCCGGTCGGCCTGGTCGGAGGTCAGTTTCTTCTTCCCCCGTTTCTCCTCAAAGATCATCTCATCGATCGCCGCTCCCGCCGGCACCATCGGCATCACGTTGGCCTCCCGGTCGATCACGAAATCGAGAAGGACCGTGTTTTTGATGGAGATGGCCTCCCGAACGGCATCGGGAACATCTTCTTTTTTCGTCACCCGGATCCCTACCGCCCCGTAGGCCTCGGCCAGTTTCACGAAGTCGGGACCACTCTGCAGGCAGGTTGAAGAGTACCGGCAGTCATAAAAAAGCTGCTGCCACTGCCGGACCATCCCGAGAAAACGATTATCAAGAATGGCGATATTCACCGGCAGACGGTGCTGAACGGCCGTGGCCAGTTCCTGAATATTCATCTGGATGCTGCCGTCCCCTGCGATATCGAAGACCACCCGGTCGGGACAGGCAAACTGCGCACCGATTGCCGCGGGAAAACCATATCCCATCGTCCCCAGTCCCCCGGAGGTGAGGAATTGGCGAGGGGATTGAAATTTATAGAACTGGGCGGCCCACATCTGGTTCTGACCGACTTCGGTCGTGATGATGGCCTTGCCTTTCGTCGCCTTATAAATCTCTTCCACCACGTATTGCGGAGCAATCTTTCCCTTGCGTGTACGATAGATCAAGGGACGCTTTTCCCGCCACTGCGCAAGCCGGTCAAGCCATGCTTTATGTTTTGCTTTCCAGCCTGCGCCGCGCACAGCGGAAATCAGCTTGTTCAGTTCCCGCAGGGTATTCCGGCAATCTCCGACGATCGGGACATCGACACGGACGTTTTTCTTGATCGATGTCGGATCAATATCAATATGGACAATCTCCGCCTTGGGCGCAAAGGCATCGATCCTGCCGGTCACCCGGTCATCGAAGCGGGCGCCGACGGCAACAATGAGATCGGCATTCTGGAGGGCCAGGTTGGCGACATAGGTCCCGTGCATACCGGGCATTCCGAGAAAGAGCACATCCTCCCCGGGAAATCCGCCCAGCCCCATCAGGGTACTCGTCACCGGAATCCAGGTCTTTTTGGCAATTTTCTTCAGCTCCTCTGCAGCCCCGGAGAGGATCACTCCGCCTCCCGTGAACAGAACCGGTCGTTCCGCTTTCCGCATCAACGACACCGCCCGCTTGATCTGCTGAAGGTTCCCGTGCAGGGTCGGTTTGAAACCCTTCAGATCGACCTTCGACGGATAAACAAATTCCGTCTTGTTCACCGAGACATCCTTGGGAAGATCGATCAAAACCGGTCCTTTGCGTCCCGTCGTGGCGATATGAAAAGCCTCCTTGATGGTCGAAGCCAGTTTGGAGACATCGCTGACCAGATAGTTGTGCTTGGTGCAGGGGCGAGTGATCCCGACGATGTCCGCCTCCTGGAAGGCGTCGTTTCCGATCATCGACATCGGGACCTGGCCGGTAAAGATCACAAGAGGAATCGAATCCATATAGGCCGTGGCAATGCCGGTCACTGTATTGGTGGCGCCGGGACCGGAGGTTACCAGGACCACGCCCGGTTTTCCCGAGGCACGGGCATAGCCGTCGGCCGCGTGGACGGCCCCCTGCTCATGCTTGGTCAGGATATGACGGATCTCCCGCTGTTGATGAAGGACATCATAGATATTCAGCACCACTCCGCCGGGGTAACCAAAGAGGGTATCGACCCCTTCCTTTTTCAGACATTCCACAAAGATTTCGGCACCGGAAAGTTTCATGCGACTCTACCTCGACAAATCTACAGGAGCTGTGTACGTGAATGGGAGACTTTATCACCCTTGCCCGGAAAAGACAAGCGGAAATTGGATCCAAATTCGGCATGGCTCCCATCGCAGGGAGCTGTAAAACGGAGGGAAAGAAGGTCAGGGAGAGATCGTCCCCTCTGCCGCCGGACCCTTCCGGCCGTTTCTCTGTTCCCGGAAAACAATCCATGACTCCAGTACCAGCCAGACCTCAAGAAGAAGGATAAGCGATCCGACGCCGAGGAGAAGGAAGTTCCGGTCCCGCCAATAGGCGGAGATCTTCAGGAACATCCCGGAGATGGAAACAACCAGCATAAAGACCATCGGAAGCATTGTATAAAGTGTCGGCCGACCTTTCCTGTAAAGATAGACACTGACCGTCAGAAGGGCCAGCGCTGCAATGATCTGGTTGGTCACACCGAAGAGCGGCCAAAGGGCCATCCCCGACGAGACCTTTCCAACGGGGATCCGGGCCAGGGCCAGTCCCGAAAGAACGGCCGCGGCAGAGGCCGGGTAACGATTCTGCAAAACGGAAATCCCGGCATTTTCACCGATCTCGGAGACGATAAAGCGAAGCATTCGGGCACAGGTATCAAGGGTGGTCATGGCAAAGGAGACGACGATTACCACAACGAGGGTTTTCGAAACCTCCGGAGAAAACCCGAGGGCCGAGACGAAACCTCCGGCCCCGTCCACAAAGGCCCCCAACTTATGCGACAGGGAGTTCATCGCTCCCCAGGAGGCATACCGCTGATGCCAAAGGGCGGCCGAACCGATCCCGGCCGTACAGGCGAGTACCGCCATGGTCGAGAGACTCCCCTCGGCCAGCATGGCACCGTAACCGATAAAGGAAGCGTCCGTCTCCCGGTCGATCTGTTTGGCCGTTGTCCCGGAGGCAACAAGGGAATGAAACCCGGAGATCGCCCCGCAGGCGATCAGGATAAAGAGAAAGGGGAAGATCGGCGGGGCGCCGACCGGATGAAGCTGAACCGCAGGCGCCACGATCTTCGGATGGACGAGAAAAAGCCCGAGGTACATCGCCCCCAGCCCGAAATAAAGGGCGAAGGAGTTCAGGTAATCCCGGGGTTGGAGCAGCGCCCAGACGGGGAGAACGGAAGCGACAAAGGCATAGGAGAGCAGGATCACGATCCAGAGATTCAGTGAGATCCCGCCCCCCATGGGATGAGAGGCCCCATAGGCAATCCCCCACCCCATCAGGAGAACGCCGACGACCGTTGCCCCTTTGAGACCGAAACCGGTCTTGAAGACCAGGGTTCCGATCCCCATGGCAAGGATAATGAGAAAAAAGGTCGGAAAGACCGACTGGGGATGCTGCCGGAAGAGGACCCCGATGACGATGGCAAAAACCGCAAGGACGAGGCTCAGTCCAAAGAAGATCAAAATCAGGAAGAGATTGCGCGCACGGCGACCGATGAGATCTTCCGTCAGATCCCCAATGGAACGGCCCTGGTGCCTGAGAGAAACGACAAGGGACGAAAAATCATGGACCCCGCCGATAAAAATCGTTCCCAGAACCACCCAGAGAAGCCCCGGCAGCCAGCCGTAAATCACGGCAATGGCCGGCCCGACGATGGGTGCCGCCCCTGCGATGGAGGCAAAATGGTGGCCGAAAAGGACATAGCGGTTGGTGGGAACGAAATCGATGTCATCCCGCAGGGTATGGGCCGGAGTCGCCCGTTCAGGATCGATCCTGAAGATCTTCCTCCCCAGAAACCGGGCATAAAACCGATAGGCCAGCAGATAGGCCGTAAGGGCCATCAGGGCGACCAGTACACTGTTCATCTTCTCCTCTCTTCGGAATGCGGGCCTTCGACGTCCCCGGGATAGGTCCCTCTATTCAAAAAAATGGAGTACCGTCCGATAACAGAGCGGCGCCTTCGGAATCTCCCGTGTGGAAACAGCAGGAACCCTCCCCAATTCATGATCTCCATTCTTCACGACAATCTCGCCATAGGCCTTCCCCTTGATGATCGGCGCCGGGAGAACGGAAGGGAGGGACAATTCCCGATGTACCCGCGATTCTTGTCCACGCCGGACATGCACGAAGAGATCCGCGGCCGCCGACAGAGGGACGCTCTTTTTTCTGGCACCGGTCACGACAACCTTCGAGGAAACGGGTTCTCCCTTTTTGACGACCTGTATCTTCCTGTACATGTTAAACCCGATACTGAGGAGACGTCCGGATTCCCGGACACGGGATGCATCACTGGAGGCCCCCATCACCACGGAGATCATCCGTAAACCGTCCCGGGAAGCCGTGGCCGTGAGATTATAGCCCGCCTTTCGGTAGTAACCGGTCTTGAGCCCGTCGGCACCGCGAAAATTCCCGATCAGTTTGTTCGTATTGTCGAGGATGAACGCTCCACCCCGGAAGGGGGCCCGCTTCGTTGAGGCCCACTCCAGAATCTTGGGATACTTCACGAGTGCTCTCGCCAGAAGCGACAGGTCATAGGGACTCGAGAGATCGGGCTTCCCGCCCCGCCCGGGCGGCAGACCGTCCACACTGTAGTAGTGCGTGTCGCCCATCCCCAATTCCCGGGCACGACGATTCATAAGGTCGACACACCCTTCCACGCTCCCCGTGAGAAACTCCGCAACCGCCACACAGGCATCATTGGCCGAATGGATGACAATGGCCTTCATCATCTCCTCCAGCGGGAAGACCTCCCCCTCCTTCAAATAGACCTGGGATCCGCCGAACCGGCTCGCCTTGGCCGAGGTTTTGACAGGGTCCTGCAGAGTCACCGAATGCATTTGAACTTTTTCCATGACCAGCAGCATCAGCATCATTTTGACCATGGAGGCCGGCGGCCTGCGATCGTGATCATTCTTCTGATAGAGAACTTCCCCGGTGTCGGCATTCACGAGGATCGCCGCTTTGTAGTCCCCGTCCCGGACCGTGACGGGAGGACCCTCCCCGGCCATGGCGATCCACGGTGAGGTGATCAAAATGAATAAGAGAAGAGCGGAGAGAAACGATCGAACTGCGGCAAAAGACATGCGATTCTCCTTGGGAATGATATCATCTGGAGGGCTGTCATATTCGCACATCCGCCCCCTGGTCGTCAATACCCACGATGTAAGAAATGGAAGGCCGTTAAGCAGTAAAGAGGAGGATCCCCTTGCAGATGAGCCAGGCCATGAGGATCGTCATGGGAAGGGTGAAGATCCAGGCCAGGACGATCTTGCCGACAACCCCCCAGCGGACGGCCGTTAATCGCTGTGTGGCGCCGACCCCCATGATGGCCGTCGAAATCACATGGGTCGTACTTACGGGAAGACCGAAATGACTGGCACCAAGGATCACCATCGTGGCCGAAGTCTCGGCGGCAAACCCGTGAACCGGTTCCAGCTTCAGCATGTTGACACCGATGGTCTTGATCACCCGCCACCCCCCCAGGGCCGTTCCCAACCCCATGGCGATGGCGCAGACGAGAATAACCCAGACGGGAACGACAAGAGAATGGAGATAACCGCCGCTCACCAGCGACAGGGTAATGATCCCCATCACCTTCTGGGCATCGTTCGATCCGTGGGAGAAGGCCATAAAGGCCGAGGAGAAGAGCTGTAACCGACCGAAATTCCTGTTGATCGTCCCCTTGGGCAGATTCCCGAAAAGCTTCAGGATTCCCTTCATGAGCCCGTAACCGATGAGGATCCCGAAGATCGGGGAGAAGAGCAGCGCCAGGAAGATCTTCGTGAGCCCCTCATATTCGAGGATCCCCAGACCACCATAGGCTGCGGCCGCCCCCATGAGGCTCCCGATCAGGGCATGGGAAGCACTGACCGGCATTCCGACCCAGGTCATTGCCGCGTTCCAGAGAAATCCGGAGAGGAGCGCCGCCACAACCACAACCCCCGTCACCGCCTCGGGGGCAACAATCCCCCGGCCGATGGTCTTGGCCACCGCCGTTGAGAAAAAGGCGCCCAAGATGTTCATGGAGGCCGCCATAAGGACCGCCTGCATGGGGCTCATCACCCGAGTGGAAACCACCGTGGCGATGGCATTGGCCGAATCGTTCCAGCCGTTACTCATGTCAAAGACAATAGCGATCAGAACGATCAGGAGAATGGTTCCGTTCATCATGAGAAAAAGGGTCGCTGAGACTTCGGTTAAAGGGTCATCCCTGTTTCAGAACGATACTTTCCAGAATATTGGCCACATCTTCACAACGGTCCGAGGCGTCTTCAAGATGTTCGTAGATCTCTTTCCACTTGATGATCATGAGCGGATCTTTCACATCATCGAAGAGGCGCCCCAGGGCGTCCCGGAAGATCCGGTCCACATGGTTTTCAAGCCGGTTGATCTCGATACAGTTGTCGTGGACAAAGGAATATTTCTTCTGCCGCAGGTAACCGAAGGAGCTTTCCAGGACCTCCGTCGTGGTATGCAGGGCCCGGGCGATTTCCAGCGCTTCGGGCATGGTCTCCCGGATCCGGAAGACGGTCATCCGATCCACAGCCCCCCAGATCAGGTCGAGGACGTCATCGATCGCCGACGCCAGGGCGTGAATATCCTCCCGGTCGATGGGGGTAATGAAGGTCTTGTTCAACCTTCGCATCACCTCATGGGTCAGGGTGTCCCCTTTCTGCTCGATGCCGTAGATGATCTTGGCCTTTTCTTCAAGGAGGGAGATATTCTTGAAGAGATCCATCAGGTGAGAGGTGGCGTCAGTAAGATTGCTCCCCGCCTGGTCAAAAATCTCAAAAAAGTCCACACCCTTGGGAAATAGCTTCATACCTTCTCCTTCCTCAAGGACTCTAATCCTCTTTCATCACCGCCCCGGTGGAAGCGGAGGTGACGTTCTTGGCATACCGGGCCAGCCATCCCGTCCGGATTTTCGGTGACGGCGGCTTCCACGACTTCATACGTTGTGCAATTTCCTCGGGAGAAAGACCGAGGGTCAGTTTTCGATGGGGGATATCAATCGTAATCGGATCGCCGTCTTTGACCACGGCAATGGGGCCTCCCTCCATCGCCTCCGGAGAGATATGGCCGATGCAGGGTCCCCGTGTACCGCCGGAAAAGCGTCCATCCGTAATAAGGGCAACCTTCTCGGCCAGACCGAGACCGATCACCGTGGCCGTCGGGGCCAGCATCTCCCGCATCCCGGGACCCCCTTTGGGACCTTCATACCGGATGACCATCACCTCGCCGCCCCGGATCTTTTTCTTCAGGAGCGCGGACATGGCCGCCTCTTCAGAATTGAAAACCCTTGCCTTTCCGGTAAACCGTTTCATCTTTTCAGAAACAGCCGTCTGTTTGACCACCGAGCCGTCGGGTGCGAGGTTTCCCTTCAAGACGGCAATCCCCCCTTCCCGATGATAGGCCTTCTTCACGGGACGGATTACATCGTCCCCCTCCACCTCAGCCGCTTTCGCGATCCGGACAATATCCCGGCCGTTGACCGTCTTTGCCGGTTTGAGTTTTCCGGCCAGCCGGTGCAAAACGGCCGGGATTCCCCCGGCATATTCCACATCTTCCATGAAATGGTCGCCTGCAGGTTCCAGGTTGGTCAGATGGGGGGTCTTCCGGCTGACGGCGTCGAAGAGTTCAAGAGGAAGGTCGCATCCGGCATCGTGGGCGATGGCCGGAATATGGAGGGTCGTGTTGGTCGATCCCCCCAGGGCCATATCCACCCGAATGGCGTTCTCGAAGGCGGCGGGGGTCATGATATCGCGGGGACGGAGATTTTCTTCGATCATTTGCACGATCCGGATGCCGCTATCGAAAGCGATACGCCGTTTTTTGGCGGAGACGGCTAATCCCGTGCCGCAGCCCGTGAGGGACATCCCCAACGCCTCCGTGACACAGGCCATGGTATTGGCCGTATAGAGCCCCTGGCAGGAACCCGGTCCCGGACAGGCCTCCATCTCCAGGCACCCCTGTTCCTTCTTTCCGACTTTTCCGTTCCGGACCTTCCCGATCGTCTCGTAGGCATCCCGGACGAAGGATCGCCGTTTCAAACGGTAGTTCCCGGTCATCATCGGTCCCGCCGTAACAACAATGGAGGGAATATTCAGACGACCCGCCGCCATCAGCATTCCCGGTGTAATCTTGTCACAGTTCGTCAGCAGGACAAGGCCGTCCAGGGAATGGGCCAGTGCGACCGATTCGATCATGTCCGCGATCAGTTCCCGGGAAGGAAGAGAGTAATGCATTCCCATGTGGCCCATGGCGATTCCGTCACAGATCCCCGGCACACCGAAGAAGAAGGACTGGCCGCCGCCGCTGTGAACCCCCTTTTCAATGTATCGTTCCAGGTCCCGCATCCCGATATGGCCCGGGATCAGGTCTGTAAAACTGGTTGCCACCCCCACGAAGGGATTCTTCATCGCAGCCTGCGTCACTCCGGTGGCATGGAGTAACGCTCGATGAGGAATCCGTTCCACACCTTTTTTGATTTTATCGCTTCGCATAGGCCCCTCTCTATTCATGGTGAAGGCTTTTTACTTTTTGACTTTTGCTTTCAACTCTGTGCCTGGTGGTGAAATGCTTGTTGGTGTTGACTTTGTAAATCCCCCCTTTCCCCTTTCGAAGAAGGGGGGGGAAATCCATTGATTTTGATTTCCCCGTGTCCCCCGTGGTTCACGCTTTTCGCTACCTCGTTGCAAGGACGGACCGATCTTACCGGATGGGTTCGCTTCCGTCAAGGCAGAAAACCGATCGCAGACCCCATTTTTGTCCGGACACCTTCGCCGGGCGAAAGCCGGACCCGCTCCTTCTCAAAGAGGAGAATGACCGTCGATCCGAGTTCAAAACGGCCGACCTCTTCCCCTTTTTCCAGGAAAATTTCCCGGCTGTAGGACCGGGCATAGGGACCCTGGAGGGAGAACCTTCGGTGGACATCATCAAATCGGACCCGAATTTTTCCGACATTCGTCGCCCCGACCAGGACCATCGCTATATTGCCCGCCTGAGTCCGGATATGGAGAATAAGGCGTTCATTGAGCAGGAAAAGATTCTCGATTCGAAAGAGAGAAAACCGGTTCACCGGGAAGAGCCGTCCCGGCAAATAGTGCAGAGACTCCACCGTTCCGGATAAGGGCATGTGAATCCGATGATAATCCGCGGGGGAGAGATAAAGGGTGCAGGCGCTCCCGCCCAGATACCGGGAAGCCTGCCGGGCATCCCCCAAAAGGTCACGAACGGCGTAATGCCAGCCCTTGGCCTGCAACAGGGTCCCGTCGGTCACCTCTTCCACCCGGACGAGGGTCCCGTCCACAGGAGAGACAATGCTGTCAGGGTTCGGGTCCACCGGACGTGCATCCGGTTTCAGGGCTCGGGTAAAAAAGGACTGGAGAGAAAGATATTTTGACAGAGGATATTGCACCTCCGCCCGGTCGACACCAAACAGAAAGGCGTAGGCACGAAGGATCAGAACATTGAGCGGAAAAGGAAGCGGAATCGCAGCCACGATTCCGGTCAAGCGGGAAAGCAGATTGGTCGGTAATACCCGCAAGAGAGCAAGAGTAAGTCGATCCAATATTCCCACCGAATGCAGATTCACACAAAAGTCTCAACCTCGAGACAAATCCGACCAAACGATACCGGGTGAATCCTTTCAATAACGGACTACGCCTTTTCCCGTCCGACGCTCTTCTCGATTACCTTTTTCAAAAGCCCTTTCTTCTTGCCGGTATCCTCTTCAACAGGCTGGCCGGATTCACGCACGGGCCGATCCAGGTATTCGATAATTGCCATCACCGCACCGTCTCCGGAGCGATTCCGTGTTCGAACGATTCGGGTATACCCGCCGTTCCGCTCCTGGAAACGCGGGGCCAGATCATCAAAGAGCTTCTTGACCAGATCACGATCCCGGAGCAGATCAAAGGCTTGCCGACGGGCGGGAAGGCCGGCTTTTTTTCCGAGGGTGATGAGCTTTTCCGCAACGCGACGGAGTTCTTTCGCCTTGGCCAAGGTCGTTTCTATGGCCTCATGCCGGATCAGAGATCCGGCAAGATTCTTCATGAGGGCCGCCCGGTGGCTTGAAGTACGGTTCAGTCTTCTTCCGGAAATTCTGTGTCGCATTGCGTTACCCTTTCAAACGTAGTTTTCAGGAGGCTTCTTCTTCCACCGCCCCCCCCGGTTGCAGCAGATCATCGTCCACCTTCATCCCGAGAGAAAGCCCCATATCCGTCAGGAGTTCCTTGATTTCATTCAATGATTTCCGGCCAAAATTCTTGGTGCGCAGCATCTCCGAATCGGTCTTCTGAACAAGCTCACCGATCGTCTTGATCTCCGCTTTTTTGAGACAGTTGTAAGACCGAACGGAAAGTTCGAGCTCCTCCACACTTTTCCGGAGAAACTTGCGAAGTTCTTCATCCTTCTCGTCCTTGACCGGTTCCTCTTCTTCCACTTCCTCGTCAAAATTGATAAAGATCGTCATGTAATCCTTGAGGATCTTCGCAGCATAGGCGACGGCATCATCCGGTTTTATGGCCCCGTTCGTCCAGACCTCCAGGGTCAATTTATCGTAATCGGTGGCATGCCCGACCCGGGCATTCTCCACGGTGAAGTTGACCTTCCGGATGGGGCTGAACACGGCATCGATCGGGATCACACCGATCGCTTGATCTCGCTCAATGTCCTCGGTGGCCGGAACATAGCCGCGTCCCATGCGAACTTCCATTTCCATATCCAGATCGGAATCTTTCTCCAGCGTCGCAATATGATGCTTCGGATTGATCACTTCGAGGTCCGCATCGGTTTCGATATCCCCGGCCGTCACCATCCCTTTGCCACGGGCCTTGAGGTGAATCGTCTTGGGCTGGTCCGTGTGCATCTTGAATGAGACCCCCTTCAGGTTCAGAATGATTTCCGCCACATCTTCCAGCACACCGGCAAGAGTAGAGAACTCGTGCAACACACCTTCAAATTTAACGGAGGTAATGGCCGCCCCCTCAATGGAAGAGAGCAGTATCCGACGCAGGGAATTCCCGATGGTCGTCCCGAACCCGCGCTCAAAAGGCTGGGCATAAAACTTCCCATAGGTTTCCGTCATGGTGTCGAGTTCGAAATTTAAACGCTTGGGCCTCTGAAACCCAGTCAGTTTCATCGCCATTCAAACCCCTCCCTTTCGTTGAGAGTGGATAAATAAATTACTTGGAATAGAGTTCTACGATCAGCTGTTCACGAACGGGCAAGGGAATCTCTTCCCGTGTGGGAAGGTGGTGAATCACGCCCTTCATATCTTTTTTGTCGGCTTCGATCCACTGCGGAACTCCACGGCGGTCCACCGCTGAGAAACAGACCTTGATCCGTTCCACCTTGTTGCTTTTCGGAGAAATGGAAATCACATCCCCGGGACGCACTTGCAATGAGGGGATATTTACCTTTTTGCCGTTGAGGTGAAAATGGCCGTGCCGGATGAAGTGTCTCGATTCCGCCCGGGAGTCGGCAAGGCAGAGGCGGTAAACCACATTGTCCAGACGAGATTCCAGTATCCGGAGAAGGTTTTCCCCGGTGACCCCTTTCTTGCGATCCGCCTGATAAAAGTAAGAGCGGAACTGTTTCTCCAAGACCCCGTAGATCCTGCGCACCTTCTGTTTCTCGCGAAGCTGTACACCGTAATCGGAGACCTTTGAACGACGCTGCCCATGCTGTCCCGGTGCATAACTCCGGCGCTCCATACTGCATTTATCCTTGAAGCAGCGCTCCCCTTTCAAAAACAATTTTTCACCCTCTCTGCGGCACAGCCTGCAGACCGGACCTTTATATCGTGCCAATGGGTACCTCCTGAAATTTCAATGTGGCGGCATCATCGCCGCCGGAACCAAACATTATACAACCGGGCCGGATTACCTTGAACACGATTATACCCGGCGGCGCTTCGGTGGACGGCATCCATTATGGGGAATGGGCGTAACATCCCGAATCAGGGTAATGTCCAGGCCGGTCGCCTGAAGGGCCCGGATGGCCGACTCCCGCCCGATCCCCGGCCCCTTCACCAGAACCTCCACCTTGCGGACACCATGCTCCATCGCTTTCTTCGCGGCATCTTCCGCCGCCAACTGCGCTGCAAACGGGGTGCTTTTCCGGCTCCCCTTAAAGCCCTGCCCGCCGGCGGTCGCCCAGGAGATCACATTCCCCGAAACGTCGGAGATGGTGACAATGGTATTGTTGAAAGATGCCTTGATGTGTGCAACCGCATTGAGAATATTCTTCTTTTCTTTCTTCTTGCGGCCGCCTTTCTTTTTCGGATCTGCCATGGTTTCTCCCGTAATGCTGCGTTACTTCTTCGCTTTGGATGTTTTCTTGCCCTTGATCGCCCGCCGGGGTCCCTTACGCGTCCGTGCGTTGGTATGGGTCCGCTGACCCCGGACCGGCAGTCCGCGGCGATGGCGAAGCCCCCGGTAGACCCCAAGGTCCATCAGTCGTTTGATACTCATGGAAACCTCCTTGCGGAGATCTCCTTCGACGCGGCAATCCGCAACGATCACGTCCCGGATTTTCCCGATCTCTTCACTGCTTAAATCTTTCACACGCACCGTCCCGTCCACACCGGCCTTTTCAAGAATCTCCCGTGCGAGGGGTCGGCCAATGCCGTAGATATAGGTCAATGCGATCTCTACATTCTTACGATCCGGAACGTCTACTCCTGCTATTCTTGCCAAAACCGATCTCCTCTCTCATCTCCCTGGGGGATGCGAGTTATCCTTGTCGCTGCTTGTGTCTGGGATTGACACAAATAACGCGAACCACGCCTTTTCGTTTAATGATCTTGCATTTCTCACAAATTTTCTTTACCGATGCTCGGACCTTCATGATAAATTCCTCGATTATCCCTTGTGCCGATAGACGATCCTTCCACGACTCAGGTCATAGGGGGAAAGTTCCACCTTGACCTTGTCCCCAGGCAGGATCTTGATATAATGCAACCGCATCTTTCCGGAAATGTGGGCCAGCACTTTATGACCGTTTTCCAGTTCCACCCGGAACATGGCGTTGGGAAGCGGCTCCAGCACCGTGCCTTCAACCTCGATTGCATTTTCTTTTGCCATGTGGCCCTTTCTTTACATCCCGGGAAGACTCCCCGGTTATGC
The DNA here is from genome assembly GCA_013151235.1 of Deltaproteobacteria bacterium. NCBI lineage: Bacteria > Pseudomonadati > Myxococcota > Myxococcia > Deltaproteobacteria bacterium. The sequence continues at coordinate 49,629 of JAADIO010000023.1, forward strand.
TGCACGACTCAGGATACGCGTCTCGTGATCCAGGATCGCAATCGTGTGTTCAAAATGAGCGGAAAGACTCCCGTCCGCCGTGACCGCGGTCCAGGTATCGGACAGAATTTTGACCTCCCAGTCTCCCATGTTCACCATCGGTTCAATGGCCAGAACCATTCCTTTTTTCAACCGGGGACCCCGGTTCGGCTGCCCGAAATTCGGAATCTGCGGCTCTTCATGAAGACTCCGACCGATCCCGTGTCCGACAAACGCCCGAACAACAGAGAACGAATGGCCCTCCACATACTGCTGAATCTCATGAGAAATATCAAACAGGCGATTTCCCTCACTCGCCTTGCCGATCCCTCGATAGAGAGATTCTTCGGTAACCCGGATCAGACGATCCGCCTCTTTCGAGACCTTCATAACGGGAAAGGTTTTTGCCGCATCCCCGTAATAACCATCAAGAACCACCCCGACATCCAGACTGACCAGGTCCCCTTCCTTCAATTCCTCTCTGGAAGGAATTCCGTGAACCACCCGGTCGTTGATGGACGTACATAACGTCGCCGGATATCCCCGGTATCCTTTGAAGGCGGGCCGGGCCTTCCGGCTGACAATATATTCCTCCGCGATCCGGTCCAGTTCCTCCGTAGTAACCCCGGGCTCGATCTTCTCTTTCAACATCTCCAGAAGGTGGGCTACGATCTGGTTGGCACGGTAGAGTTTCTCCACCTCATCAGGATGTTTCAGAATGATCATTCCTTACTTCTCAATCACCGCACAGATGCGGGCAAAAATCTCATCAATCCCGCCCGTCCCTTCGATATCCACCAAGGCTCCGTCATTCTTATAGTAGTTGATCAGTGGCTCGGTCTGCTCATTATAAACGGCAAGCCGGTTTTTAATGGTCTCTTCCTTATCGTCATCCCGCTGAAACAGGGGACCCCGGCACTGATCACAGACCCCTTCTTGCGCCGGCGGCTTGAAGAGAAGATGGTATCCGGCTCCGCACTCCTTACAGGTCCGGCGGCCCGTGAGCCGCTTGATCAGTTCATCATTTGCAACAACAATGGAAAGAACGGCGTCAATCGACTGGCCCATTTCGCTTAAGGCCTTTTTCAGCTCATCCGCCTGCGGTACGGTACGGGGAAAGCCATCCAGGATGTATCCTTTTTCACAATCCTTTTCCTGCAACCGGTCCCGGATGATCCCGACAACGATGGCATCCGTTACCAGTTCGCCCTTGTCCATGTAGGATTTTGCTTCTTTCCCGAGTGGGGTCCCGTTCTTGACCGCTTCCCGGAGGATATCCCCCGTTGAGATCTGTGGAATTCCGTATTTTTCCACTAACTTTTTCGCCTGTGTTCCCTTCCCGGCTCCGGGAGGTCCTAAAAGAATCAATCGCATCTTTCATCCCTACCTTTCTTTTCTGATAACAGCTTCAAGCCGACTTTTTCCACATGGGTTTCATCATTCGTCCCGGCCTCAGACCTTTAATGTCCCCTTCGATCCCGCAGACGCCCCGTCTTTAAGAACCCGTCATAGTGACGTTGCAACAAATGTGACTCTACCTGGCGAAGCGTATCGAGGGCCACCCCCACGACGATGAGGAGAGAGGTTCCACCAAAGTAAAAGGGGATATTCAATTTTTGGATCAGAAACATCGGCAGTACACAAACCGCCGACAGGTAGATCGCTCCGATAAAGGTGACCCGGGAAAGAACGCGGTCCAGATAATCGGAAGTATTCTTCCCGGGCCGGATTCCCGGGATGAACCCCCCCTGTTTTTTCATGTTGTCCGCAACATCCACGGGATTGAACATAATCGCCGTATAAAAAAAACAGAAAAAGATGATAAACCCGACATAGATAATATTATAGAAAATCGATCCGGGACGCATGCTCGCCGCTACGGCCTGGGCCCAAGGATAATCAACCATCCGGGCGATCGTCGCAGGAAAGAGGATGATCGAAGAGGCGAAAATCGGTGGAATCACCCCGGCGGTATTGATCTTCAGGGGAATATGGGTGGAACTGCCCCCATACGCCTTTCGCCCTACCATCCTTTTTGCATACTGGACCGGGACCTTCCGGAAACCGTTTTCCATAAAGATAATCGCACCAATCACACTCACGGCAACCACCAGGATCACCATCACGACATAAGGCTGCATGATCCCGCCCCGGACCATGTTCACCGTCAGCGCCACCGCCGAGGGCATGGCCGCCACAATCCCGGCAAAGATGATCAGCGAAATCCCGTTGCCGATCCCCCGCTCCGTAATCTGTTCCCCCAACCACATGATAAACGAGGTCCCCGCCACGAGCGTGATAACCGTAAAAATAAGAAACGTCGAACCGGGATGAGGAACAAGGGGTGCGCCGCTGGGGCTGGTCGTTCCCTGCAGGCCGATGGCAATTCCCGCCCCCTGTACCAGACTGAGGATAATCGTCCCGTACCGGGTGTACTGCGTAATTTTCTTCCGTCCCACCGCCCCTTCCTTGGCCAATTCATCCAGAGAAGGGATGACGGCCTGGAGGAGCTGCAGAATAATGGATGCGCTGATGTAGGGCATGATCCCCAGGGCAAAGACCGTCATTCGCCGAAGCGCCCCACCGGAAAACATACTGACCAATCCGAGAATACCGCCCTGCTGAGCCTGGAAAAATTCCTCCAGCGCCCGTGCGTTAATTCCCGGGATCGGGACATGACAACCGACACGATAGATCGCTAAAAATCCAAGGGTAAACAGGATTCTTCGTTTAAGTTCCGGTACCTTGAATATGTTTTGCAGATTTCCGAGCAAGCCCGAATCTCCCCTGAATTCAGATTGACAATGTTTCGATCTCACCACCGGCGGCCCGGATCTTCTCCACCGCCTTCTTACTGAATTTGTGTGCTTTCACCTTAACGGCCCGCCGGATTTCACCCTCACCCAGGATTTTGAGCCCCGCCTTCATCTTCTTGATCACACCCAATCCCAACAGAAGATCGGGGTCCACTTCCGTCAGATCGGACAGACGGTCAAGCTGGGATAGATTCAGGATGGCATATTCCTTACGAAAAATATTGGTGAACCCCCGCTTCGGCAACCGGCGCTGCAACGGCATCTGCCCACCTTCAAAACCGGCCTTCTTGGGGCCGCCGGACCGTGCGTTCTGCCCCTTGTGCCCCCGGGTGGAGGTCCCTCCATGGCCGGAGCCGTCACCCCGTCCGACCCGCTTCCTCTTCTTTTTTGAACCCGCAGGGGGCCGTAAATCATTTAATCGCATCGTTCAATCCTTCCGGGAAATCTGTTTTCCGTCGGCATAGTCAAAAGATCCGGCTGCATAAGGCAATGGTAATCGAAAGGAAACCCTGTTCCTCCGTCCGCCGCAGCGAACTCGGGAACGATCACCCCGGGATAGAGGAACGGAACCGCGCCGCCGAAGGCGTCACCGACAGACAGCCTTATTCGGAAACCGGCTCAACGTCCACAATATGCGGGATCTTGTTGATCATCCCCCAGGTTTCAGGGGTATCCTTCAGGATCACAGACTGATTTGTCCGTTTCAACCCCAATCCCCGGATCACCGCCTTATGTTTTTTGGGTCTTCCGATCCCACTTCTTTTTAATGTAATTTTCAGCTGTTCCATGATCATACCGTTTCTACGCCGCCCCTTACCGCTGATCAGCGTGAAAGCTCCTCGACCGTCAATCCTCTCAGTTTCGCAATCTCTTCACTCCCCCGCAACTGACGCAACCCGTCCATGGTGGCACGAATGGCATTGTGAGGGTTACTCGATCCGATACATTTCGTCAGGATATCCTGCACGCCGGCAACTTCCAGAACAGCCCGGACGCCGCCGCCGGCGATCAACCCCGTCCCCTCGGAAGCCGGTTTCATCATCACCCGTCCGGCGCCGTAATGGCCGATCACCTTGTGGGGGATCGTCTTTCCCTGCAGGGAAATCGGAGACATTTTTTTCTTCGCAATCTCAATCCCCTTCCGGATCGCTTCGGGGACCTCGTTCGCTTTTCCTTTTCCGTACCCCACACTTCCTTTTCCGTCTCCAACGACCACAAGGGCGCTGAAGCTGAACCGTCGGCCGCCCTTGACGACCTTGGAAACACGGTTAATGTGCACGATTTTGTCAATCAGATCACCGGACTGATCATCCTTCTTTCTCATTCGCTTATCCGCCACGCTGTCATTCTCCCTGAACCGGCAGTCCCCCTTACGGATGCTGCCGACTCTTAGATTTTAATCCCTGCCTTTCTCGCCGCTTCAGCGAGGGATTTGATACGTCCATGGAACTGAAACCCGCCGCGGTCAAACACGGCCGTCTCCACGCCCTTTTCTTTCATCCGCCGTGCGATCTCCTCCCCCACCCATGCCGCGGCCTCCCGCTTGCCACCTTCAATCTTCACCTCACGGAAATTCCTGTGCAGCGTAGAAGCGCTTGCAATGGTCGTCTGATTGACATCATCAATCACTTGCACGGAGATATGCCTGGCACTCCGGAATACGGACATACGAGGCCGCTCAGGCGTGCCGTTCACTTTTTTTCTTACCCGCTTGTGCTTTGCAATTCTTGAGGCCCTTCTGGTGTGTACTGCCACGTCTTTTTCACTCCTTTACCGAATGGTTCCCTGAAGACCGGTATGTTTTCCGGACCGGAGCCGAGCGCTACTTGGTCGTCTTGCCGGCCTTACGGAGAATCTTCTCCTCAGCGTACTTGATTCCCTTCCCCTTGTACGGTTCCGGAGGCCGGAGGTCCCGTATATCGGCAGCGACCTGTCCCAAGAGTTCCTTGTTGATACTTTTCAGCGTCACGGTATTCTTTTCCACCTGCGCCTCTACTCCATCCTTCAGGGGGAAATGAACCGGCTGAGAGTAACCGAGGTGAAGCTCCAGCGACTTGCCCTGCACAACGGCACGGTATCCCACGCCGTTGATCTCCAGTACCCGGGTAAACCCTTCCGAAACGCCCCGAACCATATTGGCGATCAGGTTACGGGTCAGACCATGAAAACCGCGATGACGATTAAGATCGGAAGGCCGACTGACCCGGATCTCATCGCCGGCGACTTCAATCGTCATCTCCGGCCGAAATTCCCGTATCAGCCGCCCCTTCGGCCCCTTGACCTCAAGAACGGATCCTTTGAGTACGGCAGTAACTCCCTGGGGGAGCTTTACCGGCATTTTCCCGATTCGTGACATCTTGTTTTACTCCTCAAAGAGACGGGACCTGCGACTTACCAGACCGCACAGAGAACTTCCCCGCCCACATGTTCCTTTCTGGATTGCCGGTCCGTCAGGACCCCCTTGGGCGTTGACAAAATGGCAACCCCCAGACCGTTGAGGATCTTGGGAATTTCCTCCGCCCCGACATAGACACGCAACCCCGGTTTACTGAGGCGTTTCAGGCCGTGAATCGCACCTTCCTTGCCTTCCTGCTTCCCGAGCGAAATACGAATCAACCCCTGCCGGTTATTCTTTAGAACCTTGTAATTCTTGATATACCCTTCGTCTTTCAGGATCCTGGTAATCGAGATCTTGATATTGGACGCGGGGACGTCGACAGTTTCATGGCGCGCCTGAACGGCATTACGGATGCGCGTCAGAAGGTCTGCGATCGGGTCGGTCATGGACATCGGTTAAATCCTCCACATCATCGTTGCACTTGAGGGTCATTCCTACCAGCTCGATTTTACAACACCGGGGATATCACCTCTCAAGGAGAGTTTCCGGAAGCAGATCCGGCAGATATCGAAGCGCCGCATGTAGCCGCGGGGACGTCCGCAGATCCGGCAACGGTTGTATTCCCTCACCTGGAATTTCTGTTTTCTGTTTGCCTTGTTGATTAATGACTGTTTGGCCAATCTGTTTCCTCCATGATATTTCCGGCCGGTCCTTTTCTATTTCCGGAAGGGCATATTGAAGCCGGCCAGCAGGGCCTTGGCCTCTTCATCACTCTTGGCGGTCGTAACGATCACGATATCCATGCCGTGGATCTTCTCGACCTTGTCATATTTGACCTCCGGGAAAATGATCTGTTCCGTCAGCCCCAGAGAATAATTCCCGCGTCCGTCAAATGCCTTTCCGGATACCCCCCGGAAGTCCCGAATACGGGGGATGGAGGTATTAATCAGGCGATCCAGGAATTCATACATGATCCTCTTGCGCAAAGTCACCTTGCAACCGATTGCCATCCCTTCACGCAGTTTGAAGTTTGCGATCGATTTCCGGGCCAGCGTAACCACGGGCTGCTGTCCGGTGATCATCCGTAACTCCTCCACCGAAGAGTCCAGCAGTTTCGGATTCTGGATCGCTTCCCCCATCCCGACATTCACCACAATCTTCGTAATCTTCGGCACCTGCATGATGCTTGAATAGGCAAACTGCTTCATCAGGGAAGGTACAATTTCATTTTTGTAGATCTCGATTAACCTGGCCATAATTCATCCACTCTACACTCTTTCAGACCTTGTCAAAGGGTTCGCCGCACTTTGCGCAAATCCGTACCTTTTTTTTGTTTTCGAGTATCTTATGGCGGATCCGAACGGGAGCATCACACTTCCGGCAAACGGGCATGACATTCGACACGTGGAGCGTTGCCTCCTTTTCAATAATCCCGCCCTGCTGGTTCTGCTCATTCGGCTTCGTATGCCGTTTAATCATATTCAGCTTTTCCACCAGGACCCGGCCACGCTCCGGGGCGACCAGCAGAACCTTGCCCCGTTTTCCCTTCTCTTTCCCGGCAATCACTTCCGCCATATCGTTCTTCTTGATATGATTCTTGAGTTTCGTCATTTCACTGTTCCTTGCATCCCATTCATCGTTATCATCTCAAAGAACCTCCGGCGCCAGCGAAACGATACGCATAAAATTTTTCCCCCGCAATTCACGGGTCACCGGCCCGAAAATACGGGTTCCGATCGGCTCCTTCTGCGGGTTGATGAGAACCGCTGCGTTCTCATCGAAACGAATGCTGGTTCCATCCTTGCGCTTCACGGACTTCTTGGTCCGAACGATTACGGCACGGACCAAGGTGCCTTTCTTGGTATTCCCCCTCGGCATGGCTTCCTTTACGCTGGCCACAATGACATCACCGACACCGGCATAGCGAACTTTGGAGCCTCCCAGCACACGAACACACATCACTTTTTTCGCACCGGAATTATCCGCGACTTTCAATATACTTTGCGTCTGGATCATTTTCTACTCCCTGTCCGGCATCTCCCGCCGGCTTCTCACGCCTTTTACTTGGCTCGTTCGACAATCTGCACAACACGAAAATGCTTGTCCCGGCTGAACGGTCGGCATTCCATAATCTTTACGGTGTCGCCGATCCGGCATTCGTTTCGCTCGTCATGTGCCTTGTACCGTTTGTCCCGCCGTACAATCTTCTTATAGAGAGGATGCTGCGTCGACCGCTGAACCGTAACCACAACGGTCTTGTCCATCTTGTCACTCACCACTATCCCCTGAAGGTTCTTTTTATTCCGTTTCTTTTCCATAATGAGTGTTTATCCCTTACGTACTTCATTCCGTATCGTTTTAATCCGTGCAATCTCCCTTCGGACCTCACGGATATGGACCGGGCTACTGATCTGGCCTGTCTCTTTCTGAAATCTGAGTTTCAGAAGCTCCTCGGCCAGGTCCTGTTCCCTGGCATCCATCTCTTCCGGGCTCAAGTCCCGAATCTCACTCGCCTTCATCTATAGAGCGCCTCCATGCTTGGAAATCACACGGGTCTTGATCGGCAGCTTCCGAGCAGCAAGCAACAGAGCCGTCTTTGCGACCTCCCCGGTCACGCCTTCCATCTCGTACAAGATCCGGCCCGGTTTGATCACGACCACATGATACTCCGGCCCCCCTTTTCCCTTCCCCATCCGGGTTTCCGCCGGCTTCTTGGTAATCGGCTTATCGGGAAAGATGCGGATCCAGATCTTACCGCCGCGTTTCACATGACGGGTCATCGCAATTCGGGCAGCCTCGATTTGTTTACTGCTGACCCAACCCGGCTCCAGTGCCTGCAACCCGAACTCTCCAAAGTCGATCCGGGTCCCCCCTTTGGCATTTCCGCGGTTTCTCCCTTTCTGCCGTTTCCGGAATTTTTCTTTTTTGGGCATCAACATCGGTTTTCCACTCCTTCAATATCCGGTCAGCGTCGGGACCCTTGCGGCACGTCTTTCTTTCCCGGATTCAAGATTTCTTCCTTAAAGACCCAGACCTTGACCCCGATCAGTCCGTAGGTCGTCAGTGCCTCGGCAAAACCGTAATCAATATCCGCGCGGAGCGTATGGAGAGGAACCCGGCCTTCCCGATACCATTCCCGCCGCGCCATCTCGGCGCCGGCCAGCCGCCCGGAACACTGGATCTTGATCCCCTTGGCGCCGAAGCGCATCGCGTTGGTGACGCTTCGTTTCATCGCACGCCGGAAGGCCACCCGGCGCTCCAACTGCAGGGCGACATTTTCCGAGACCAGTTGTGCATCCATCTCGGCCTTGCGGATCTCCCGAATATTCAGGTAGATATTCTTGCTGATCACTCCCTGAAGGTCGTTTTTGAGCTTGTCGATCTCCGCCCCCTTCTTGCCGATAATAATCCCGGGGCGGGCCGTGTAGATATTCACCCGAACCTGTTTCGCCGCACGTTCGATCTCCACACGACCGATCCCTGCATGGTATAATTTTTCCTTGATATACTTCCGCAGCTTGAGGTCCTCATGGAAAAGCGTGCAGTAATCTTTTTTGGCATACCATTTCGAGTTCCAGTCTTTTATATATCCCAGACGAAACCCGATCGGATGAACTTTCTGACCCAAAACTCACCTCCTGTATTCAGTCGTTACTCAGACACCACGATCGTGATGTGACTTGTCCTCTTCCGCAGGGGCGTCGCCCTGCCCATGGCCCTGGGCATGAACCGCTTCAGCATCGGACCGGCATCCACAAAGATCTCTTTGACATGGAGACGTTCCACATCGGAGACCTCCTTCTGCTCTGCATTGGCAATCGCCGACTGCAGCAGCTTCTCCACCACCGGGGCGGATCGCTGGGGAAGATGCCGCAGAATGTTCAACGCCTCTTCCACGTTTTTCCCCCGAATGGTATCCACCACCAGCCGCACCTTGCGCGGTGCAATCCGGATATGTTTTGCAACGGCTTTCGCTTCCATTCTCTTTCCCTCAATCGACATTCAAGCAACGCGGTAACCGGTCGCTCCCTCTAACGGGATCCGGTCGATTTCTCGGACCGATGTCCCCGGTAGGTGCGGGTGGCGGAAAATTCGCCGAGCTTATGACCGACCATATTTTCCGAGACAAAAATCGGAATGAACTTCATTCCATTGTGTACGGCGAAGGTATGGCCGATCATGTCCGGCGTGATGGTCGAGCGCCGGGACCAGGTCTTGATAATCTCCCGGCTTCCGGAATCATTCATCTTCTGGACCTTCTTTTCCAGATGACCATCCACAAAAGGCCCTTTTTTTACGGAACGTGGCACGCAAACCTCCCCTTATACTTTTCGCTTTTTCACGATAAACCGATCCGTCCGACGGTTCTTCCGTGTCTTGTATCCCTTGGTCGGCATTCCCCAGGGCGTGACCGGATGACGGCCGCCGGAGGTCCGTCCTTCTCCGCCGCCATGCGGATGATCCACAGGATTCATCACCACCCCGCGAACCTTGGGACGGCGTCCCAGCCACCGCGAACGACCGGCCTTGCCGATGGAAAGATTTTCATGATCGGTATTGCCTAACTGTCCCACCGTGGCCATGCATTCCTGCAAAATCATTCGCACTTCACCGGAGGGCATCCGGATCTGCGCGTATTTCCCTTCCTTGGCCATGATCTGGGCATAGGTCCCGGCACTGCGGATCATCTGCCCTCCCTTCCCGACGCGAAGCTCAATGTTATGAATCAGGGTGCCGAGGGGAATATTCTTGAGAGGCAGGGCATTACCGGGTTTGATATCCGCCTCCGGGCCGGCAAGGACTTCGTCATTCACCTTCAAGCCCTGAGGAGCCAGGATGTACCGTTTTTCTCCGTCCGCAAACTGCAACAACGCGATCCGGGCACTTCGGTTCGGATCATACTCAATGGAGATCACTTTTGAAGGGATCCCGATCTTGTTTCGCTTGAAATCAATGATCCGGTATCGGCGCTTGTGTCCACCCCCGCGCCGCCGCTGCGTGATCCGTCCGTAAACATTCCGTCCGGCTTTCTTGCTTAAAGGACGCAAAAGCGGTTTATGGGGTTTTGAGGTCGTAATCTCCTCAAAATCCGAAACCGTCTGAAATCGCCGTCCCGGTGATGTCGGTTTATATCGTTTAATGCCCATCGATTACTCCCACAGGGTAGATCATAGCAACTCCGGTTGATCCTTTTCTCCCTCAGGACGAACGTAAGGCAGTCATGCGGGGAAAGAGAGACGACCGGGTCGTTACAAAAAATCAGCTTTCCAGATAGTCCACCTTCTGCCCTTCCTTGAGGGTCACAATCGCCTTTTTCCAGTCTTTCCGCTTGCCCATCTTCATTTTGAACCGGACGCGTTTCCCGTTCTGGTTCAGAACATTCACCTTCTCCACCTTCACCTTGAACACACGCTCCACGGCCCTTTTGATCTCGATCCGGTTCGCATCGGGCGCCACCTCAAAAAAGACCTTGTTTTCACTCTCATGCAGTTGCATGTTCTTTTCCGTGACCAGGGGCCGGATCAAGGTCTGATAATCATTCCGCCTCATGCCGAAAGTCCCTCCGATATTCTTTCCACCGCATCCCGGGTCATGACGAGATATTCCATATTCAGTACATCGTAGACATTCAGAAGTTCCAGGTCAATGACGGCGACTTCCGGGATGTTTCTACCGGAGAGGGCCAGGTTCTCCTGAAATTCTCCGGTCACGATCAGCGTCTTGCCGGAGACGTTCAGTGCCTTGAGAATCGCGATCAGGTCACGAGTCCTCGGAGTTTCCATCTCCAGACTCTCCACAATCACAAGTTTCCCTTCCTGTGCCCTGCCGGCCAGGGCGGACCGTAAGGCCAAACGCCGGACCTTCTTCGGGACCTTGATCTTGTATTTCCGGGGATGCGGACCAAAAACAACGCCGCCGCCCCGCCAGATCGGCGAACCCCGGTATCCGGCCCGGGCCCGACCGGTCCCTTTCTGTCGATAGGGCTTGTTGGCGGAATAGCCGACATCGGAGCGGGTCTTCGTGGAAGCCGTTCCCGCACGGGCCTTCGCCAGTTGGGAGACCACCACCTGATGCATTGCCCCGATATGGGGAACAATGCCGAAAACCTCTTCGTTGAGTTCAATCTCGCCGACCTTCTTGCTTGTCTGATCCAGGACATCCATCGATTTCATTCCTTTGTCTCTTTCTTCATCGCTTCGTGAATATTCCGCCTGCTGCAACCCTGTCGGATGGATTCTTACGAAGCCGTCTTCTTCCGGATGCGAAGTATTCCGTTGTTGGCGCCGGGGACGGCACCCTTGATGAGCAGAAGGTTCTGATCGGGAATGACTTCCATCACCTTCAGATTTTTCACCGTCACACGGTCACATCCCATATGGCCCGGCATCCCCCGCCCCTTGATGATCTTTCCGGGGAAGACACACTGACCGATCGAGCCCGGCGCCCTGTGAAACCGGGAGCCGTGGGTCTTGGGACCGCCGCCGAAACCGTGTCTCTTGATCACACCGGCAAACCCTTTTCCTTTGCTCACACCCGTGACATGGACCTGATCTCCAACCGCAAAGGCTTCCGCCGTCAACTCCATGCCCGGCGTCAACTCCGATACATCCTCAACACGGACCTCCTGAAGATGGCGAAATTGAGGGACACCATGCTTCTTGCTGTGTCCGACAAGGGACTTTTTGGCATGACGTTTTTTCCGTTCCTCCTCAAACCCCAACTGTACCGCGTTGTATCCTTCCTTCTCAAGGCGCTTGACCTGAACAATCCGACAGGGCCCGACCTGCACCACCGTCACAGGGGTCATTCGTCCCGCGTCCTTTTCAAAGATCTGAGTCATCCCGATTTTTCGTCCAATCAACTCGGTTAGCATGGCTTTTCTCACTTTATACTGAGGCGCCGATCCTTGTCGGCTTATAGTTTTATTTCGACATCCACACCCGCGGAGAGATCCAGTTTCATCAAGGCATCCACTGTCTGGGGTGTCGGTTCCAGAATGTCAATCAGACGTTTGTGGGTCCGAATCTCGAACTGCTCACGCGATTTCTTGTCCACATGGGGAGAACGGAGTACGGTAAACTTCTCTTTCCGGGTGGGAAGAGGAATCGGACCGGAAACCCTTGCGCCCGTTCGTTTCGCCGTATCAACGATGTCCTCAACGGACTGGTCCAGCAAATGATGATCATAGGCTTTCAGCCTTATCCGAATCTTTTGATCCACCTTCCACTCCTATCCGCTACATTCTGCTTGTTTTCGATTCCGTCCCCTCCTGCCGGGCAGGAGAGCGTAAGAATGCGATGTACGGCCGACCGGACCACGCCACCATTACCGAGGGGGGGGTCTGACCAACCTTTATTCGATAATTTCGCTGATGACGCCGGCACCGACGGTCCGTCCCCCTTCACGGATGGCGAAGCGAAGTTCCTTCTCCATCGCAATC
>JAADIO010000024.1 GCA_013151235.1 Deltaproteobacteria bacterium
TTCAGCAAACTTCTTCTGAATATACCCCTTTCACTTACTGTGCATGCCCATGAGTTTTTCACAAATCCGAATCCCCGCCTTTTCAGGCATGCTCTCGGCAAATGCGACCGTATTTTCCCGATCGCCGAGAAGTGGTCCTCTTTACTGAACAAGGAGTACGGCGTGCCCGCGGAGAAGATCTTTCTTAACCGTCTCTTTGTGGACACCGACAGGTACCGGCCTTTGAAAGACCGCTTGGTCCTTTCTGTCGGGCGCTTTACCGAACGAAAGGGATTCCGGTATCTTATGCAGGCGGCCTCGATTCTGAAGGATGAGCCTGTGCATTTCGTTGTTGTCGGGTTCGGGCCCCTGGATGTCGGGGCGCTTGCCTACGAAATGGATGTTGAAGAGAAGGTTACGATTTTCCATAAACTTAATCAGGAACAACTAAGGTTGTTGTATCAGAAAGCCGATATCTATTGCTTGCCCTCCATCACTACAGATGAGGAAGGAACGGAAGGCATTCCAGTTGTGCTTATGGAGGCCATGGCATGCGGCCTGCCTGTTGTCTCCACACGGTGTGGTGCCGTGGAAGAACTGGTGGAGGAGATCCTTGTTCCTGAGCGCGACCCCGCAGCGCTGGCCGATGGGATAAGGCAAATAATCGGTTCGGACGAACTCGCCGACCGGTATGGCAAACGAAACCGCGAGATTGTGATGGAGAAGTTTTCCGAAGATAATATCCGTCTTTTCATGTCGAATATACTGTCCATGCTGAATCCTTGACATATGATATATTCAGTGACGGTTTCCGGGCGGCAACGCAAGCCCATATTTGTGAAAGTATTTGATTAAACTGGCCAGGTGACGCCGCAGTGCAAGCGAAGGGAGCAGAAGCGGTCCCGATCTTGTACTCTCGTGTTTTATGGCGTGGATGATCCTTGTTCCGGGGAAAAACTTGACTTTCCAGCCTTTCTGCCAGAACCGCCTGCACCAGTCGACATCTTCCATATACAGAAAGTAGCGTTCATCCATCCCTCCCGTATCCTCGACGGCTTCCTTCTTTACAAATACGGCGCCGCCTATAGCCCAGTCTATATCCCGTATGTTTTTTCGGTCGAAGTCCTTCATAAAATAGCGTCGATGTTCTTTCTGTTTCCTGTCCAAGACCTTGCCGATAAATGTGCGGACATACAGGAAGGTGTATATGTGAGGAAAACGTCTGCATACTTCCTGCCTGGTGCCGAAATGATCGGTAACTTCCGGTACGATCAGACCGATATCCTTGCCGGATGACAAGTAATCAACAGCGGCCTTGACCCCCGGTTCATCCAGGCGGGCGTCGGGGTTCAGTATCAGTATTGCAGGTGCCCGGGCAATGCGAAGGCCTGCGTTGACTCCCCCTGCGTAGCCCCGGTTCCTGTCCTGTAGTATCACTCTTGTATTTTTCAGCTTTTGCTTGAAAATCGCGGCTCTGTCAGGGTCGTATACGGAGTTGGAAACCACAATGGTCTCGTATGGAAGATCGCAATAGCGTTCTATGCTTCCAATGCATTCCAATACGTCGCCGAACGACTGATATTCCACGATGATGATTGAGAGGTCCATATTTGCCTTTTATGTACGGTTACGGTTTTCCGAGAGTTCTCTGAAGATATCCATGTATTGGTCAACTATGTTATCCAGGTCGTGATATTTCTTTACATAGGATCGGGCGTTCTTGCCGTAGGCGATACGCAAGTCCCTGTTGCACATTAGGTCATTTATGTCGTTCAGGAACTGCCCGAATGTGCCGGAAACACGTCCCAGTCCGTGCTCTGTTATGACGTTGTCCGGGTCGACGGTAAGGCTGACGACCGGTGTCCCATGTTGCCATGCCTGGATGAATGTGTTCGGGAATCCCTCGTGAAGGGATGTGTTTATGAGGAGGGCGGCGTTTGCGAAGTATTCATGTATTTCTTCAAAGGGCACATATCCGCGCAATGTCAGATTTTTTGTTCCATCTGCAGCGTAATTTTCATGTTTGCCGGGGGCATAGTCCGCCACTATCATGTTGAAACGCAGTCCGGGAAGTGCTTTTGCCGCCCCGGGAACCAGCCAGGGGCGCTTGTCTTTCTGGTTGTTGCCGACCCAGAGCACTGATCCGTCATCTTTGCCGCTGTCTGAGGATTGCATGGAGTGTGCGTTACGTATAACGGTCACCGGACAGTTTGCCATGTTTCTGAATCCCGTCTTTTGCCTCAGGTTCTGGGCAACGATATAGTCAGCCATTTTCAGGCCGATGCGATAGGATATATAGTTGAACCAGTGGGCATGCTTCTTGAGAAAGACCACGTCCACATCTGTATCTTTCTGTCCTACTTGAATAAGTTTGCTTCCGGTCTTCCTGCAGAAGATCCCTAAAGGCATGAGTATGTTTCTCGGTATCTTGATGATGTGAATATCCGCCCCGATTCTTCGAAGTACCCTCCAGAGCGTAAGGATTAAAAAGGCGAAGCGGATCTTCTGCCCTGAGATGTCGAAAGGAACCTTGTGTATGTGAATGCCCTCCGAATACTCATATGCAGGCTGGCCGAAGTCGTCAACCAGGAAATGCACATCTATTCCCCTGCGTGCAAAGGCAGAGCCTATGGTTTTCATCTGCAGTTCGGCCCCCCCGGTCAGTCTTTCGGCAGGTATGCCTTTCAGTAACGGGTAGGCGTTAGGGCTGATAATGCAGACTTTCAATTATTATCCCCCCGTAGCTATAAGCTGTTTATATGATTGATCTGATGCAGGTATATCTGCACAATCGCTTTATGAGGCCATTTGAACTTGTTCTCCCAGTCACCTACGATCCCTTTACGGTAAAAGCTGTAGCCGCGTTTTTTGTTTTCCAGCCGGTAATGACTGCTTTTTATGCTGTAGAAGTTGGTTCTCAGATTGTCGAGAAAGGAGTCGTCGTACGTTGTTTCCATAAAGTCGAATACACGGCCCATCGTTCCCTGGAAATCTTTTTTTATCTCTTCGTAATGGATGATAAGGCCGTCCTGCCCCTTTTTGATATCTTCGGCCCATTGTCTGTTCAGGATTATCCAATTACGGATGTGTCTGAGGAACAACAGAAAAGATCGTGGTGTGAAGGCCAGCAGGTTGTTCCGGACGTTTGTCTTCCATACGGAGAAGGATACGATTACATCGCGTACGTCTCTTACCAGAATGATTTTCTTGGATTCCGGAAAGTATTCCTGCAGAACCTTGAGATATGATAACTGTTCCGGGAATCTGCTTAGTGACTGCACAGCGGAGTATGCGGTTCTGTCACCGATATATCCTGTATAATCGTTCGCTTCTTCGTCCGTCATCCCGACGTTGGCGGCCATCATTCGCCGTATCATGTCACGGGCACAGCTCCTGTACAGGCCTCTGTCCAACATGATCCCGTGGGAGATATGGTCGCCGGTTTTTATTCTGCTCATGTGCGTCAAGGCGGTGGAGGGTTTGAGTTCTCCGTTGATGCGTATTGACGTATGCTGGTTCAGGCATGTCTGCAGCCAGTTGGAACCTGAACGCTGCATGGAAACGACAAAAAATTCTTTCATACCGGCCTTCTTTTTCGTGATCTGGATTATATGCTCCGGATAAAACGGAATATTTCTTTGCCCCACTTTATGTAGCCGAATGATCTTTCTACATGCAGTGAGGCTGCCTTACCCGTTTCTGCCGCCTTTCCCGGAGAGGATAGCACTTCGGATATCTTCTTTGCAAAGCCTTCTATGGTAACGGTGTGATCGACGTAAGCGTTTATTCCGTCTGTGAAGTTATGTGCTATTTCGCCCACATGTGAGGTGACGATAGGTTTCCCGAGGCTCATGTAATGCAGAATCTTCTGTGGAAATCTTCCCCGGTGCCTATCTGTGGATAAAAGCGGAAGTAGAAGCGCTGTAGATCTATGCTCAAGCCATCTGAATTCGGGTGGATTCAGGAAGCCGCAGAAAAAGACACGATCTTGTATGTCCAAATCCCTGGCAAGTAACATCCAGCCATTGAGTGCTTCCCGTGAATACTTGCCCGTAATGCAAAGCCTGAAGTTGTGTTTTACCAAGGCAAGAGCTCGCAAGGTGACCTCCAGCAGTTCTTTGTATTCTTTGCTGGCAGTGTATATCAGCAAAGGGGTGTCACCCAAGATTTTGTCAGCTATTGCCTGCGGCAGACGCACCTCAAGTTCCTGGTCTCCAGTTTTGGGGCCCCACAGAGCTGGGACATATAGAGTGCTCTTGAGTCTGTTCAGTTTGTGAAAGAGGAGATCGCTTATTACCATGAATGCATCCGATTCTTTCAGTATGTATCTCCATTGCCATCGTACAAGCGGGTTCCTTTTGTACGAAGGGAATGCGGGTGAGTATTCCATAATGTTTCCAATCATAGGAGTTTTCATCCTGTGTTTTATGATGACGGCGGGGATGAGTGTCTCGATCGCTCCTCTGAAAAGAATGATGACGCTTTCATCCTTTCCTGCAAGTTTTTTTAATACTCTGAAGAGCCGCCATGCAAGGCCGATGTTGTTCAACAGTTTGTCCAGTTTGTGGCTTCCCGCATAAAGCCGTCCTTTTGTGCCGGGATAGAGATCATAACGGCATCCTGACGGGAATGCCTCTTTATATGATTTATATTCTTCCGCCGTATGGCAGAGGTTTACCATGGATACCTTCATGCCGGCTGCAGCGATACCTTCCGCCATCCAATGTGCTTTCTCCATAACGGAAGGATTCCAACACGGCAGAACGATTATGCAATGATTAACCTCCATTTTTGGGAGACTCCATTATTGCTTGACCTGGGCTTATCCAACCTGCAAGGTCGATATCCAGAATCTTTTCCAGAAGCGCAATGTCAGGTGCGTAGAAATCTGCCAGTCTACAACGCAGGTCATTCGGCATGGGCGGCGGTCTGTACGGCTTACGGCTCCTCAGTGTGCCGAGCAGGAAATTGACTCCCGGTTTTATGATCCGGACATAGAATACTTGAGGCATATACCGGACTATGAAAGATTTTATCCTGTCCCGGCCGGAAATAAACCCGAGAAGAAGGTGAATCGTCTTGTTTCTTGGTATGACGGAAACGTTATAATTCAATGATATGTCGGGCACGAACTCTGTGTCCACCGATAGGTAACTGAATATGTCCTGAAGAATACTTAACGGTTGAGTTTTGAAATGATCATACAGGTAGATTCTGAGCTGCTCTTTAGAGAAGAGAGCAAGGTACCTTTGGATCTGTTCGCCGTACAGCCCTCTTGCAAGGTATATGCTCTTTGTTGGGGCTGTATCCATTAAATATTTCTCATCCTGGATCACTTGGCGAAAGTCCGTCCTTTGCTCACGCCCTTCTCTTATCAGGAAAAGATATTGTGAATAAGCTCTTTCTATAGGGTTGCGAAGTACAGCGATCATCTTTATGTCAGGGATATAGTGTTTGATTCTGGACGGTGCCTTGCGGCTGAAGAGATAATAGGTTGAGCCTTCCCCGACTGCTTTTTCGGATTGCACGTTGTCAAAGAGTTTTTCATAGGTCTTGAGAGATGTGTAGGGATATCTGCCGCTCTTGTCTCCTTCGAAGGCAAAGAAACGCGGTTCTTTTTCCGGGCTCATGTAGATTTCGGGGTGCTGGCGCAGGTAGTGATAGAGGGATGTCGTGCCGGATTTCTGCGCCCCTATTATGAGAAAATTAGGCAGCATGGGTTAATCCATCAGCGGGCTGTTGTTATGCACTCTTGCCCATCGTCTTTTTAACGGTGTCCTTGTCATGTACTATCATGGAGAACATTATTCCAACCATGATGGCTATAAAGCGTAGGATTCTGCCCAAATCGGAGAAACTCCATGCCAGCAACAATACGCTCAGGGCCGTTACTGTTGCTTTACTGAACTCGGTGCGTTGTCCGGAGATGTTCAGGAATTTCCAAAAACTTCTCAACATGAAAAGCCATGCGGCGAAGCCTATGAGTCCGAGTTCCACGAGTATTTGCAGATATAGGTTGTGCGGCGGGAGAAGAATTCCCGTATGTTTGGCAAGTTGAAAGCGTGCGGTTTCAAAGCCGGTGCCCATAAATACATAGTATATATTGGAAAGGTATATTTTCTCTAATCCCAGCCAGATGGAGCTTCGTCCCGCCGAGATGGTTTTGACGTTGTTGCTGAAGGTTTGCTGGGCGATGCGGTCAAATGAGCTTCGAAGAATGTCATTGTGCACGAGAAAGCCTATAGCTATGAATACTGTACCGAATATGAAGAGAAAGGCAACTGTTTTGAAATCCTTGTGATGGATTGTAATCCATCCAAGAACAATAACCATTGCCAGAATACCACCTCTTGAGCCGGACATCAGTATGAATGCAATCTCTGAGGCGAGAGCCAGCATTTGCAGAGCTCCGGCTGTCTTGATCTCCGCTGTCGTTATCATGTGATAGGTTATCGGCATGAGAAAACAGAAAAAGTAGGCCATCTGGTTGGGGTTTGCGAATGTGCCTGTATATCGTCCGCTGTAGAGATCTCCGGATACTGTCGGAAGATTGAGTACTCCGGCTCGCATGGCGATAAATGCCGCCACGTTTACAAGTACGAATAAAACAATCCCTGCCTGCAGGAATTTTCTCGCCTGTGATGCTGTGTCGATAAGCAGGAACATGAGGATATACAGCACCACAGGTTCTATGAAACGGTAGCGCAGTTGCCTGATCTGGTCGAAAAGGCTCATGTCCATGCGTCCCAATAAAACATTTAACGCTATGCTTACACAAAGTATTGTGAGAAAAATGAGCAGGCTGGATATGCACGGGATTTTTTTTCTATGCAAATTCTTTTTTGCGGCTTCGGAAAAAAGTATGTAAATAAGAATGGCATACATCAAAAGTGTCTTCGGTGTGATGCCTCGCATGATTCCCAGGTTGATGGGGTACAGCCCGCCTATAATTATTGCGAGGAGCAGCAGGATAAAGAGTGTATATTTCATTTTGTCACCGATGTGCTCAAAAATGCATGAAGAGATTGTGCTTTTCTTTAAAGTGCTGCCGTATTTTATCCGTTATCAATTTCATCTCAAATATGGTGTATAAATGGCATTTCGCAAGGTTAAAACGGTCGGCCAGGCTGCCTCTGCCGGTTGGTTGAAAAGAACGTATGTCATCTATTAGTTGTGCCATATCGTAACCGAAAGACCGTATTGTATTCTCTCCCAACCGTTGTATATATTTAAGCGCGTATTTTTGCCTGAATGGCGTGTTTAAGATTCTGCGCCATTTGTGCAGAGATTCTTCGCTTATATCCTCATATTTGGTATAGCCGACTTTGTCTCCCATCCCGGTAATAGGCACTTTTGTGAATTTTTCGATCATGGTTTCGCTGAACGGGATGTCCATGTACTCGCATATGGATTGGAGTACCGGCTCCGGAGTGCGGACAAGTTCTTCATACTGGATTGCTATGCTCTTGTTTTTTAATGTTGCCGATGCGCGTGATAAAAGAGAAGGCCCCTTGTATAGATCAATCTTGTGCCACGGATCTCCGAGCCGGTTACCGTAGAAGGATGCTATGGTTGAGGCCAGGACAGAGATCGGGTTTCTGTACAGGAATATGAATTTACCGTTCGGGAATATTCGGGCAATATCCTCGGCTATTAGATAATAGCGCGGAGTCTTGTCCAGGAAGAAACGGGCGTTGTTCTTGTTCAGCTTGGAGTATAGCGTTTCCGAAAAGTTTCTTATCGCTTCATAGTAATCTTGCCTGCCGTTGGGCAGATTGTCCAACAGGTGTTTTACGGTACGCCGTAACGACATAAAACTGAACTCCGCATATACCCCATGATCCTTGAGTGTATAAACAAGAGGGATCAGGAACCATGGCTCGGAGGTGGTTTCCACGTCAGGGTGTGCCGCCAACATTCTTTGAAGTAATGTAGAACCTGATCGTGGCATAGAAAATATGAAAACAGGTGTTGTTCCCATTTCAGGCAGCCTTCCCGGATATTGTTGTCAAATCGTTTTTGTATGTAATAAAGATTGCTCCGACTATGATGGATATCTCAACAAGAACATTCGCCGACACGAAGTAAGCGATCACATCTTCCGGTTTTCCCGTCAGCTTGTAACCAAGCCATATTGCAGATATCGACAGCAGGGCCTTTGCCAACGTGAAGAAAACTTTCATATGTTGCTTTTTGAAAACTTCATATGTCGTGTTGGCCGGTGCCACTGCGAACAAGACCAGAAACCAGGGAGACAGTATACGTACATATACGCCTGCCTGAAACCATTTTTTGCCGAAAATGGTTCCGAACAATGGTTCTGCATAGATCATAAGCAGAAGGAAAGGTATGCAGCCGGTTATGAATAAGACGCCGGTCGTTTTTATGAGTGACGGCAATATACGGGCACCATGATTGTATTCATGTGCGATCCGTTGAAAAAATACATTCTGAACGGACATGGACATAATGTTCAACGGTCTTCGTATAATGCGGTTCCCCAAACTGTACAGGCCAACTATTACAGGAGAGAAGATTATCGAAAAAACCAGTACTATCAGATTTTGTGTAATGACCGTTAATATGGCGTTGCAAGTAGCATATAGCGGGAACTGTATATATTCCACGGCCACGGCTTTTATTGATTTGCTGTTCAGTGATCTCCTGATTTCGGCAAAGTGGAAAAGGTCGGGTGATCGAATTATTATCGCCAATGATACCATGAAACCTGTTATAGTGCCTAATATTAGGCCTCCAGCCGTAGCGCCGGCAAAGAGAGCTATTGCGATCTTTGCAACAGAGGCCGAAGCCGCTTCCCCGATTCTGGCAAATGCAATAGAGCGAAATCCCTTCTGGCGGATGTGCAACGATTTCACGATATTGAAAATGCCTACCAGCAACAATCCTGCGGGGACCCAGTATAACCACGATATGGTGTATGCTCCTTTCAGGAGTGATAGTAACCTGCCGGAAAAAGCGAATATAAGCGATGTTGAAAGCAAGGCTATAACAAGAAGGATTATTAATGACAGAAATGCTATATTGTATGCGCTTGAATTGTTTTTGGGTAAGATGATTGCGCGTTCATAGCAAAGTGTGCCGACTTTGGAAACTATGTTGACGTATGATAGAAATAGTGCGAATAAACCGAAGTTCTCAGGTGTATATAATCGCGTTAATATAGGCGAGGCCGCAAAGGATATTACCTGTGCGATGAAGGCTCCACTTACAAGTGCAAGAACGTTTTTTGAGAACCGCGATGTGATCAGTTTTGACGTCGCATTTATCATAGGGGTCACCCAAGGGGTCATGCGCTATAATTTTGTCAAGCAGAAAATTTAAGAGAAAGTTCTTCCCCCAACCCCGAAGAGGGGTCAAGTCTGCTCTTGGCTCTTCTTGCCGGGGGGGGACACTCCAGGGTCCCCCCTCACTCCTTCGGTACACTCAGGCAGGCCTGACCCTCTCCCCGAGGGGTGAGAGGGAACAGAAAATGGGAAGTTCGAATCTTCCCCCTCTGCTCCCCCTTCTTCGAAGGGGATGGGATCTCTACGTTATTTTTCCTCTTCTATGTGGGTTTCCGCCCAGGCGACTACCAATTCGGCCTTTTGCAAGGCGTCTCTGAATTCGTCTTCGGTCACGGGTTCAGCAGGGCCGGGGTAACGGGACTCGACTGCGTAGTTTGTTAACTCGGCCGCAGCGTGGATATTGTCGGGTATAGGGATTCCATGATTTGTGATTGAGGTCAATAACTCAGCAAGATCATGTACGAACCGGAAGGGGATGTCATGTGCAATCAGTATGGCCTTCAGGGATTTTTCGGCGGCCTGCTGGGCGTCAAAGCAGAGATCTTCCCAGAAGATCTCTGCTGTCTTGGGCTGTTTGGCACGGGCGAGGTTGCTCTTGGCTCGCTTGATCCATTCCCGAGCAGATCCGATCCCTTCGGAGTCAGGCGGCATAGAGCAACCTCCCATTTTTCAATGCAGGTTGGATGATCATGCCGACGTGATCCTTGAATTTCTCAATATCATCCTCGGTGACTACGATAATGTCTGCGGCAAAGCCGACTCCCACCAGGTTACGGTAAATCTTCTGAGCGCTTTTCCGCCTATGCTGACCTGAAGCGACTACTACCAAAAGATCCAGATCACTGTTCGGTCCCATTTCGCCACGTACTGCCGAGCCGAAAAGAATAATTTTTCTGGGATTTGCTGTGCTGATAATACGTGCAACTATTTGGTCTATAATTCTCTCTATAGGCATATTCTTCATGGATGCTCTCTTCTCATCGTCTGGAATCTCATCCGGAACTTTTGCATTATTGTAATGTACTTTTTATAATAATCAAGCCTTTTCCGCGAGGGATGAACCTGGGGCCGGGCTTTTATGTTCAAAATCCGGGAAAGTTCCATTGTCTGGCAATTGGAGATATGTTATATTGACCCCGAAAGGGGTCAAGTCTGCTTTTGACTCTTCTTGCCGGGGGGAACACTCCAAGGTCCCCCCTCACTCCTTCGGTACACTCAGGACAGGCCCTTCGGCGTTTCGTCCGATCTCCGTTCACCCTTCGACCGGCTCAGGGCGAACGGTGTAAGTGATTGATATTCCGTTCGTGTGGTTCAACCGGCTTCCGAGCATGGTGAGCTTGCCGAACCACATGCTCAGGACAGGCCCTTCGACCGGCTCAGGACAGGCCCGCTTTTCTTTCCCGGCGGAGGAGAAGGAAGAGTAGATCGGAAGATTGAGCCTCTCCTCACCAAAAGATATTTTTAATCCTTGACATCCTGTACTTTCGTAATTACAATGTAGATACATGCCAGATAGGGGAGCTGAATCATGAGAGCACGTGTTGTGAAAATAGGCAATTCCCAGGGGATCCGCATTCCGAAACCCATTCTTGAGCAGACAGGAATCATGGAGGATGTTGAGCTTAGGGTTGAGAAGGATCAGATTATTATTCGTCCGGTCCCGGATCCAAGGGCCGGTTGGGATGCGGCTTTCAAATCAATGTCCGAGAAAAATGATGATGTGCTGATTGACGGGGACGAAAATATCTCACATTCCTGGGATGAAGAAGAATGGCAATGGTAGTCAAGAGGTTTGATGTCTATTTGGTCAATCTCGATCCGACGGTTGGATCTGAGATCCGGAAAACCCGGCCCTGCTTAGTGATCTCACCTGATGAAATGAACAGACATATCCGGACCGTCATTGTTGCTCCGATGACTACGGCAGATAAGGACTATCCCACACGGGTGCCATGCAGGTTTCAGAAGAGAAATGGGCGAATCGTCCTGGATCAGATTCGAACAATAGACAAGACACGACTTTTGAAAAAGACGGGTTCTATTAATGCCGATACCCAGGTAGAGGTTATTTCCGTTTTGCAACGGTTATTTGCATTTTAGTGGCGGAGGCAAAGGGGTCTGCTTTTGGCTTTTGTTGACGGTACTGAACCCAGATCAGGACAGGCCCGCTTTTCTTTCCCGGCGGGGAGAGGGGGCGAAAGGGGTCAAGTCTGCTCTTGACTCACATTGCCGAGGGGGATACTCACAAGCCCCCCTCATCACGGCCTTCTCCCCGGCGGAGAGAAGGAGCAACCGAACGGTCCAGGTGATCTTCCCTCCGTACCCCTGCCGGGAGCACGCGGCGCTCAACCTCCTGGATCCTGCGATGTTCCATCCACCTTCTTTTCTATGAAAGGTTGTCTCGGTATTGGGATCCACTTCACAACCGAACGGCCCCTGTGCCTGTTATGAGCAAAGCAAAGGATTATGGGATCGATGCCGAGGGCAAACAGGCGTTATTTGCCGGGCGATCTATAAAAGTATGGCAGCTCACACATCGGTTCCACGCAGCCGAGGATCACGGCTTTCTTCCGGCAAAAACGTCAAAAATACTTCTAACAATTTCTTGAATCTTTCTTCCCTTTTTGATACATTGTAGATAACCCGAATTTGCAGAGTGTGATCTTGCTTCCGGTTTTATGTATTGATCAGCAACCAGTTTTAGGCGGCCCTTTGGGGCAGGATTCTGACGTGTTCTGATCCATGCAAAACCGGCAATCCCCCCGGGTTTTTGAGCGTTCTGATGTGATAAGTTTTCCACGGAAGGTTTTTCTCTTGGAAAAAACCAGGATCGCCCATTATATCAAACCGAAACATCTGCAGGATCTTCTACGGAGGAATGCTGCTTTTCTTGAGGTTCCCCTCGTCCTGCGCGATGACGATGGAAATGTGATTGCCGAATTTCCCGACAATGCCTTTTCCTCTTCGAATGCCGAATCCATGGAGATCTGTCCCGTTTCGGTGCGGGGGAAACTGCTCGGCACTCTGTCGGGGTACGGCAATCCGCCTTTTACTGGTGAACGTCTTCGGAAGGCGCTGAAAAACGTTGTGGCGCATCTGACCGATCTGATCCTCTGTGAGGTAAAACTCGACAGCATGTCGGAGGAACTTCTCCACAACTACAAGGTGTTAAATCTTTTTTATAACGTCAGCAACTCTTTGGTCAATATCCTGAATGTCCGGAAGGTCTGTAATATTATTCTGGAGCGGATTGTTGCAACGATCGGGCTTTCCAAGGCCTCGGTCCTTCTTCTGGACAAGACCCGGGAAAACCTTATGGTTGTGGCCCATAAAGGACTTCCCGAGGATGAGGTGGAAAACATACTTTTTCCGTTATCGGAAAGTGTCTGCAAGGATGCGATCCTGAAGGCCAAGCCGCTCTTTATCCAGAACATTGATCACTATCCGGGGTTGAAGGATCGATCCCGGGGGGAATACCGTTCCAACTCTTTTATCTCCGTACCGATCCTGAAGAGCAGCCGCCGGGAGAGCCAGGAGGTTTTAGGGGTGATCAACGTGGCCGACAAGTCTTCCGGCGACCCCTTCTACTCGGGCGACATGAAACTGATCGTTGCCCTGACTTCTCTGGCTGCCATGTCGATCCAGAATGCCACGTACTTTGAGGAGGTGGCGCGCACCAAGGAGGAGTGGGAAAGTACTTTTGACGCGATTACCGATGCCGTCGCAATTCTGGATCACCGATTTCATCTTGTGAAAGTCAACAAGGCCTACCGGAACAGCGGGTTCGGGGGCGGAAAGAACCTGGCGGAGAGGACGTGCCATGAGATCTTATATCACAAAAAGGCCCCCTGTGCCGGTTGCCCGGCGACGGAAACCCTGAAGAAGGGGAAACCGGCTTATGCGGAAAAGAAGGTGGGCAGCCGGATCTACCGGCAGTGGACCTATCCGATGTTTGACGACGAAGGAAAGTGTTTGTCGGTGGTCATGTATACCCGGGATGTGACGCATCTCAAGAAGCTCAAGGAGCGGCTCATCCAGTCGGAGCGGATGGCCTCTATCGGCCAGATTGCCGCAGGTGTGGCCCACGAGATCCGAAATCCCCTGGGCTCCATTGTGACGGCGGTGGAGGTCCTCTCGTCTGAGGGCGGGACGGATGAGGAGAATGCCTTTACGTTGACGGAGGTCCTCAAGGTGGAGGCCCGGCGGTTGAACGATATTATCTCCGAGTTCCTGCTCTATGCGGCTCCGCAGCAGCCGGTCCTCAAGGAGAATCATCTCAATCGTGTGATCGGAGAGGTGATCCGGATGGCTGAAGGTGAAGCAAAAAAGAACGGCGTTGCCATTGTCATGGATCTGGATGACCGGATTCCTTCCACCTCCTTTGATGCCGGAAAGATCAAGCAGGTGATCTGGAACCTCGTCATTAACGGGATCCAGGCGATGCGGGCGGGGGGCACACTGAAGATCAGCTCTCACCGGAGGGCCGACGGAATTGAATTTCGTGTTTCCGACGAGGGGGAGGGGATCCGGCAGAAAGACGTCACCCGAATCTTCGATCCTTTCTATACGACCAAGTCTTCGGGAACGGGTTTGGGGCTTTCGATCGTGAACCGGATTGTTGAAGACCATCACGGAAGGATTGAGATTGAAAGTGAAGAGGGAAAAGGCGCGGAATTTATCGTACAGCTTTTGCTGGGGAATGAAGAATCGTATCTGGAAACGGTGGGAATGAGAGGATAGCCGGAATGGGAAAGATTTTACTGGTGGATGACGATCAAAGCGCTCGGGTGACACTCTCCATTGCACTGAAAAGTGCGGGGTTCTCCGTCGAGATTGTCGATAACGGACGCAAGGCTCTGCAGCGGCTCGGTGAAGACAGTTACGAATGGGTGATTTCCGATGTCAACATGCCGGATCTGGACGGTGTGGAACTGGTCCGAAAGATCCGGGAGCAGGATCACGAGATCCGGATTGTTCTGATCAGCGCCTTCCGCTCTCCCGATGAGATTCAGGGATTGCAGATTCAGGGGTTTCTCGAAAAACCGATCAACGTCCGGAAACTTTATGCAATTCTGCGCAATGAACCGGTTTCGGAGGAAGAGGAGTTTGCACCCCGGATCAATCGGACGAGCAGTGAGTTCCTGCATGAAGAAGACCGGAGGTCGAAAGATCCGGAAATCATTCAGTTCAAGGATGAGATGGAAAAACAGGAGTTCGAAAAGATGAGTTTTAATGTCTACGAACTTCTGGAAAAGAAGGTCGAAGAACGAACGCAGGAACTCTTAGAAAAGCAGCGAAATCTCGAAGACGCCTATTATGAATTGCGGAAGACAAAGCGGTATCTGGAAAACCTGATTGATGCCTCTCCGAATTGCATTATCTCTACGGATATCGAGATGGGAATTCTCAGTTGTAATACGGCGGCCGAAGAGACCTTCGGCTATACCCGGGATGAACTCTTGGGACAGAGCATGGCCGCCCTTCGAGCGCCGGAGGCGGAAGAGATGAGTCATGAAATTTATGCCCGGACTCTGGAGGCGGGGAGCTGGACCGGTGAGATCGCGGGGCGACGGCGTGACGGAGAGGTTTTCCCCTTGTCCCTCGTGACCTCCCGGGTTGTGGATGAAGAGGGAAGAATCATCGCGATCCTGGAGATGTCCCGGGAGATCACGGAAGAGAAAAAGATGGAGCAACAGCTCCTCTATGCGGAAAAGTTGAGTGTGTTAGGGCAGCTCGCACCGAAGATTGCTCATGAAATTAATAACCCGCTCCATGTGATTTCCGCGAATGCCCAACTCGGTTTGATGGTGATCGACGACAAGGAAAAGGTCCGGTCCTGCCTGCACAAGGTCTTCAACGAAACGGATCGAATCGAGCATTTGACCCGGCAGTTAATGGATGTTGCCCGGCCCACGGAATTGAACATCCGAGAACTCTCGGTGGTGGATCTTCTCGAAAATGCGCTCCTTTTTCTGAGGGACGTGGGGGAAATCAAGCGGTTGGAGGTTCACAAAGAGTACAGTGAGAGGCTTCCGAAGATCCATGCCGATCAGGCCCAGATGGAGCAGGTTTTTCGAAATCTGATACTCAATGCTTCGCAGGCGATGGAAGAATCGGCAGAGAAGTGTTTGACGGTGGCTGTGCGTCCGGCGGAGGATTCAGACTTTATTGAGGTTCTGATTTCCGATACGGGGTGTGGGATCCCGGAAGAATACAGGGAACAGATCTTTGAGCCCTTTTTTACCACGAAAAAAGTCGGCAAGGGGAACGGGCTCGGTATGCCGATCATCCGGGGGATTGTCCAGCGGCATCAGGGACGGATCGAGGTGGAAAGTGAAGTGGGCGCCGGTTCGACGTTCCATATCTTTCTTCGAGTGAATTGCAGCGGGCGGGCGGACCCATTGTCCGCCGGAACGCATCATGGCAGGATGCCGGATGCCGGCGAAGAGAAGGTGGGAGCAGGGATCGGATGGAACCGGGAATGATTTTTCAACGGTGACGGGGTACGATCCGGATGCGATGTGACGAGAAGCACAAAAACGGAGACCGGAGGAACAGGATGAGCAAGGAAAAGATTCTGGTAGTGGATGATGAGCCGGGTGCGGTGGAAGTCCTGGTCGGAATGCTGGAGCAGGAAGGTTACCAGGTTGTGTCGGCACAAAACGGCGAAGAGGCCTTCGGGATTCTTCGTGAATCGGATTTTGATCTGGTCCTGACCGACCTGAACATGCCCAAACTGGACGGGATCGAACTGCTGCAGAAGATCCGGGAAGTCAATTCCGGGCTGCTCTGTATTGTCCTGACCGGTTGCGGGACCGTAGACAATGCCGTGGCGGCCATGAAGGCAGGCGCCTATGATTATATTACCAAACCGTTCAAGATTGATGAGCTCTCTCTTTCCGTGAAACGTGCTCTGGCGTTTCATACGATGAAACGCCAGAATCGGAACCTGAGACGGTTGGTCGGGAAAGAATACAAGTTCAAGAATTTTGTCGGGGATAGCGATGAAATGCAGAAGGTCTTCAGCCTCGTCGAGAAGGTCGCGGATACCGATTCCACGGTCCTGATCCAGGGCGACAGCGGTACCGGCAAGGAACTCGTGGCCCGTGCGGTTCATTTTAACAGCCACCGTTCCGACGGTCCTTTCATCCCGATCAACTGCGCGGCGATTCCCCGCGATCTGTTGGAAAGTGAACTCTTCGGCCATGTCAAAGGGGCCTTTACCGGGGCGACCCTTTCCCGGCCCGGTCGTTTTGAGCTGGCCGACGGGGGGACGCTCTTCCTCGATGAAATCGGTGAAATGCCTCCGGAACTTCAGGTGAAACTCCTGCGAATTCTTCAGGATCAGCAGTTTGAGCGGGTCGGTGGCACCCGGACCCTCCATGTCAATGCTCGCATCATTGCAGCCACCAACAAACACCTTGAAGAAGAAGTTGAAAAAGGAAGATTTCGGGAGGACCTCTTTTACCGGTTGAATGTGATCCCGATCCGGATTCCTCCTCTCCGGCAGCGGGTCTCGGATATTCCCCTCCTGGTTCATTTTTTCCTGGAACGATTCAACAAAATACGAAAAAGGAATCTCCATGGTTTTTCCAAAGATGCCATGCGGTGTCTGACGAGCTATCCCTGGCCCGGCAATGTCCGGGAACTGGAGAACCTTGTAGAGAGAATGGTCATTCTGGCCGAAGGAGAGATCATCCGGTTGGAGGATCTCCCCGAGAAGTTCCATTCTCCCGTCAAGCCGCCGACTTCCCTGAATGCTTTTGCGCTGCCTGTCCAGGGCATTTCCCTGAATGATGCCGTAGAGGAATTTGAAAACGAGTTGATCCTCAAGGCGATGAATCATGTGGGGGGGGTCAAGAGCAAGGCCGCTAAACTCCTCCACCTCAACCGGACGACCCTTGTGGAAAAAATAAAGAAGAAAAAACTGAACGGTTGGGAGAGTGCCGAAACTGCCTGATCCCCGTTGTGCCCCGTTTTATGTCAAAGGAATGGCACAACCGCTCTCTTTGACATGAAGACCCTTCTCTGTCTGGTGCAAATCGATCCGTCCCCATCATCTTTTCGGATTTTTCTTTTTTTTCGACCTGTCCTAACTATCAATAAACACAATAGAAAAAGAGAAACCTTCAAAGATCCTTTCGTTCAAGCCTCTTTGCCTGCTCTTGGCACACATCTTGCTCCTTGACTGAATGAATTTCGTCCGCACCGGGATTATTGCAGCTTGCGTCCGGGCAAAACAGCTTGTTTCATCTTGATGGAAGTGAAGGAAGATATGCGATTGATCACGGGGATCTTTTTCTTATTGGTTTTTGCAGGTGTCCTCCTCCCTTTCTCAGGCCGCCCTGCCTGGGCCGCCTCGGAGACGGAGGCGGGTCATCCTTTTGTTCCGGTACACGAAGGGGACCTCCGTCCAGGACAGGATATCCTTTCTCTGGCCTATGACCATTATCGTGCAGGTCGTTTTGAAAAGGCTGCAGCACTCCTCGAACCTTTCGTGGAGAAAGTGACCGATGCCCGAGCCAAAGAGGCGGCGCTGCTTCTTTTGAGCAACTGCTATTATCGAAGGAATGCCGGGGATCCGAAAGTCAATATGCAGATGACCCTGAAAACGGATCAGAAATTGCTAGTACTTTTTCCGAATTCCATTGTCGTTCCGAGAACGCGTTACCGAATGGCGGGGATTTATTTTCGACAGAAGATGTTTCGACAGGCGATTTTTCAGTATCGGAAAATCCTTCATGACTTTCCGGGCTTTCCTGATTCTGCATCCGTCATGTTTGATCTGGGGAAATCGATGGTTGCCGCCCGGAGAGTGAAAGAAGGATTGAAGTGGATCGAGAACGTGCCGGCGCAATATCCGAAGGATCCGGTCATTATAAAAGTTTATGCCTATCTGATTCGATATGACATGAATCGGAAGCAGTATCGTCGGGCACTCAAGAGGTTTGCCTCCTTGACAACCGATCAGATTATGTTTCATCCGGGACTTCGAAAGATGTACCCCGAGTTGTTATATCAGTTGAGACGCTATAATAAAGCCCGGAATTTTTTCTTCAAGGTACTGAATGTCTATCCGGATGATCCCGATGCATCGC
Source organism: Deltaproteobacteria bacterium (assembly GCA_013151235.1). Taxonomy (NCBI): domain Bacteria; kingdom Pseudomonadati; phylum Myxococcota; class Myxococcia; species Deltaproteobacteria bacterium. The sequence continues at coordinate 18,383 of JAADIO010000024.1, forward strand.
TCTGGTCCGTCCGGATTGGGGATATCTACCATTTGGAAAACCGGAACCGGGATGCCCTGAAAATCTATTACCAGACCCGGGAACGTTTTCCCGGTAGTGAAGGAGCCATCCTGGCTCGAGCGGGGATTCTCGATGTCCGCAATCGTGATCAGGCATCTCCCTTATCGTTCAAAAAGGTTATCGAAGGATATGACAAGCTTCTTACGGAGGTGCCGGAAGGGCCTCTCCGGGGTCTGGTACTGATGCGAAAAGCGATCTTCCTGTCCCGCAACCATGCCCTGCGGGAGTCACTTGTACTATTTCATCAATTTTTCAGTGAATATCCTGAGAGTCCCTATCGAAAACAATGTGAAGAAATTTATCGCAAGGCCTTTGACGATCGGATCATCGATTTGTACAAGCAGAGCGGTTATCCGGAGATCGTCGAGCTGATGCAGCAGCATAAACATCATCTGACCTTGAAGAGGCTTTCACCCGGTGTTCTCTGGAAGATTGCGGACAGTCATTATCAGGTTGCCTTTTTTCATACCGCAGTGTCGATGATGGAAGAGCTTGTCCGCGTCGATGCGCCTGCCCGGAAGAATCAAACACTCCTCTTTGAGTTGGGGGAAAGCCATCTCGAACTGGGGCAGATCAAGCAGGCGATGCAGGTATTACAGGGACTTCTGAAAAGGTTCCCGAAGGGTCCTTTCGCCGGTGATGTCTACGTGTTAAAAGGACGGCAGGCCTTCCTTACAGGAGATCCCGGTCATGCGATCGCCTATTGTACGACTGCTCTTCGGAAGGGGTGTCGGAGACGATCCGTGGAAGCCTACTATTTTCTTGGATGTGCCTACCGCCAGACGGGGAATGTGAGGCATGCCCGGAGAATGTTTCAGAAGGTGCTGCAACAAGGGTCCCGGAATCTTTCGACATGGGAACGGCAGCTTCCGCAGGGCGCCCGTTTTGCACTGGGTGATCTTCTGTATGACCAGGGGAAAAAAACGGAAGCGATGAAGGTCTATCAGGAAGCGGTTCAGCTTTATCCCGGCGATCAGAATGCCGACTGGGCTCGATACCGAATGGCCTTGATCCAGTCCGACCGGGGAAACCCGGAGGCGGCGCTGACAACGCTCGAAGGGATCCGGCGGGAATCCAATGAAGACCTGCTGGGGCTTTTGATCCGGACGGCGATCGGAGAGATACGGTGGCATCAGAAAGTTGCCAAGGTGTTGTGAAACGCAAGCAGGCGGGAGAGGATAGATGAAAAGTAAATCGGACAAGGAACTGGAACTTTTAAGCCGTGCCCTGGAGACTTTTCACCAGGCTTCGGGGCAATTGGAACAGTCCTACAGCCAGTTGGAAGAGAAGGTCGAAGTCCTGACCCGGGAATTGGAGAAGAAGAACCGGGATCTGGTACGAAACCTGGAAGAAAAAGAAAAAATGAAATGCTATCTCCACAACATTCTGGAGAGTCTGCGAACGGGCGTGATTGTCCTTGACCTTTCTTGCCGGATTACCGTCTGCAATCGTGCCGTGGAGGAACTGATCTGCGAGTCGCCGCAGACAATCCGCAAGAAGGGGTTGGCATCTGTTCTCGGGACTGCGGGACGCGGTTCCAAAGATCAGGAAGATTTGAGATCTCTGATGAAGATGCTCGACCAAACGTCGATCGTACGGGTCAATGGACGGCAGGAACGGACCATCCATCTCTCCACCTCCGTGCTGAACGACGAAGAGGAGAACGTGATCGGCGGGATTATCCTCCTGAAGGATGTCACGGAGATTCGGAGACTGGAAGAGGAGGCGGCCCGGCGCAACCGGTTAACCTCCATGGGGGAGATGGCCGCAAATATTGCACATGAGATCCGTAATCCCCTGGGGGGGATTGAACTCTTTGCTTCTCTGCTGAAGGAAGAACTGAAGGATGATCCCGATCGTGCAGTTTTGGTCAGTAACATCAGTGCCGGTGTGCAAAGCCTGAATCATATTCTTTCCAACCTGCTCTACTACAGCCGGCCGTTGCGACCGGTTTTTCTCCCCCTGTCGGTGCAGGGGATCCTGGATGAGTCCCTGGTCTTTGCCGGGCATCTGTTGGGGCAGAAGGGGATCCGCTGGAGTTGTGAGCATGCGGGAGAGGACCGGGAATTGATCAGCGATGGGGAACTGCTGAAACAAATTTTTATGAACCTGATCTTAAATGCGGTACAGGCAATGCCCGGAGGAGGAGATCTGCGGGTGACTTCTGAGATCGGAGAAAAGGAAGTGGAATTCCGTATTGCCGACAACGGCCCGGGGATTCCGGAAGAAAGCCTTCAGAGGATCTTTCATCCCTTTTATACGACACGGCCCAAAGGAACCGGGTTGGGGCTGGCGATTGTCCACCAGTTGGTGGAGACCCTCGGCGGGAAGATTTCCGTGGAGAGCCGCGTCGGCGAAGGGACCACTTTTTTTATTGTTTTTCCTTTGGCCGGCGGTTCCTCAGGGTCGGGGATGGGCATCCTGACATCCCGGATACGGGAAGTCCCGGGCGTTATATCGGCGTCATGAACCCCGTGGTTCTTTTCGGGAATACGGCAGTCTGCCGCGTCGGGGCAAGTCTTTCCCGGTAGGTACGGTATTTGCGAACAGGAACACTCAGCAAAACTTTCAGGAGTACTCATGGGAAAATTAAAGATTCTTGTCGTGGATGATGATGGACAGATGCGATCGGGACTAAAAGAGGCGTTGACCCGCTACGGATATTCCGTGGATCCCTGCGTCTGTGTGGACGAGGCATTAAAAGCCATGGCAAAGACACGCTATGCAATGGTGATCACCGATATGCGGATGCCGGGACAATCGGGACTGGATCTGCTGACGGAAGTTCAAAAGAGATTTCCGGAAACTCCGGTGGTTGTTATGACCGCTTTCGGGACCATTCAGGATGCCGTGGATGTGATGAAGGGAGGTGCCTTCGATTATCTGATGAAACCCTTTGACCGGGAAATCTTGGGAAAAGTGGTTGCCCGGGCACTGGGAGAGACGACGAAGCCGACGCGTAGAAAGCCTTCTCGTTCTTGTGGGTGTCGGCATAAGGTGGAGAAGGAATTCGTGACACGGGACCCTGCGATGATCAAGACCTTGCGGTTCATCCGTGAGATCTCAACCAGTGATTCCACGGTCCTGATCCAGGGAGAGAGCGGGACAGGCAAGGAGTTGATTGCCCGTATGATCCATCAAAACAGCTCCGTTGCTTCCGGTCATTTTGTGGCGGTTAATTGTGCGGCCATTCCGGAGGGGCTGCTGGAAAGCGAACTCTTCGGTTACGAAAAAGGGGCCTTCAGCGGCGCGCATACGCGGAAAATCGGAAAATTCGAGCAGGCCGACGGCGGGACCCTGCTCCTTGATGAAGTGGGTGAGATGGACCTGATCCTGCAGGCGAAACTTCTCCGGGTTATCCAGGAAAGGGAGATCGACCGTATTGGAGGGAGCCGGGCAATTCCGGTTCATGTACGGATTCTGGCGACCACCAATCGGGACCTGCGCCGGGAAGTGGAGGAAGGACGTTTTCGTGAGGACCTCTTCTATCGTCTCAATGTGGTCCCGTTGCGGATTCCCCCGCTTCGGGAACGTCCCTGCGATATCCTCCCCCTCTGTGAATATTTCATCCGGCGCCGCGATGTCGGTGGACGCCGGGGGACGCGACGACTTTCCCCCGAGGCGGTGTCCTTCCTGAAGAAAAAGAACTTCCCCGGGAATGCTCGTGAACTGGAAAATCTGATTGAGCGGGCGATGCTGGTTGCCCGGGGGGATGTGATCGGTGTGGATGATCTGACGGTACCGGACTGCGGTGTCCGTCCGACGGAATCGATCCGAGTCTTGCCGGGCAAAGGGGGATCGGTAAAAGACATGGAGCAGGAGCTGGTTCTGCAGACCCTGCGGGAGGTTCATGGAAACCGGACGCAGGCCGCAGTCCTGCTTGGCATTAGTATCCGTACTTTGCGGAATAAGCTGGCGGAGTATCGCAAGATCGGGATTACGGTGCCCGACTATGAACCGGCGCGGCATGCAGGGAAGAGGGGGGCGGCCCTTCGATGTGCACAAGGGTAGGAGCATCGTGCCGATGCGGGAAAAATTTGCCTACTTTCCCGCAGGGGTCAGCAGGTGCAGAAGGTCAATGAACAACATGAAGCAAACAACGTAACTGTCGGAATTATGATCGATCACCGGGACCCTGTAAGAGTACTTTTTGGAGGGGACCGTCCGGATCGTTATGGCATGCAACTTGCTTATAGGGTTGTCGGAGTATCTCCGCAACGGAAAGTTTTGAGATCGGGAGGAGAAGACAATGGCGGATCTTTTTGGAAACGAATTTCAGGTACTGGCCCGCTCCCTCGACTTCTGCGCAGAGCGCAATAACCTGATTACGGCAAATTTAGCCAATGCCGATACTCCCGGTTACAAGGCGGTGCGGATTGATTTTGAGAAAACACTACAGGGAATGCTCAAGAAACAGGGAGGAGAAGAGCTCCGGAGGACCGATCCGAAACATTTTTCCATGGACCCGGCAGCAACGGTGGCGGGACCGAAGATTACCATCCGGGAGGACTCCCTCAAACAGGATGGCAATTCCGTTAATATGGACGAAGAAGTTGCAAGGATGTCCATGAATCAAATCCGGTACAACGCCGGTGTGGAGGTACTGAATAACCTTTTCAAGAACCTTGAGTATGCGATTCAGGAGGGAGGACAGTAGAATGGATTTTTTTGATGCAATGAACATCAGCGCGTCGGCGCTGAACGCACAGCGAGAAAGGATGAACGTTGTGGCGAGCAACCTGGCGAATATTCACACCACCCGCACGCCCGATGGGGGTCCTTACCGTAAAAAGAGCGTCGTCTTTGAAGCGCAGAGCCTCGGCAGCCCCTTTGACAGTATGCTTCAGGACCGGCTGCGGGAACAGGTGCAGGGGGTCCGGGTGGCTGGAATCGAGTCGAGCAATAAACCCCCGCTTCGAGTCTACGATCCCTCCCATCCAGATGCGGATAAAGATGGGTATGTACTGAAACCGGACATCAATCTGATGTCGGAGATCGTCGATATGATTTCCGCTTCCCGTTCTTTCGAGGCGGATGTCAGCGCGGTGAAAACCTCCAAGAACATGGCGTTGAAGGCCTTGGAAATAGGTCGTTAAGAATCTGTAGGAGAAGATTATGCAAAAGATCGGCATGGAACAGCCTCTTTCCATTCTCCGGGGAGATTCGCCGGCGGGGAAAGCGGGGAAGGAAGTTCAAAAAGGCACTTTCGCTGATTTGCTGAAGCATTCGATTCACGAGGTTGATCAGGTGCAGAAAGATGCGGTCCGGGCCGCCGAGAACCTGGCCGTGGGCAAGACGGAGAATATTCATGAAACCATGATTGCTCTGAAAAAGGCGGAGCTCTCTTTCAAAATGATGATGCAGGTACGCAACAAGATTGTGAAGGCTTATGAAGAGATCATGCGGATGCAGGTCTGAGAACCGGGCACATGTTTTTGAAGGTGTTGTATTAAGACAATATCGGCAAAGGAGAAACGATGGCGGAATCCAAGAGTAATTTTCTTGCCGGCCTGGGAGAACTTCCCACGCCGAAGAAGATCCTGATTCTGGGGCTCCTCGGAACGGCGGCCGCCGGATTCATCTTTTTCATTATTTCTCTGCAAAAGCCTTCCTATGTTCTTCTTTATTCCGGGCTGAATGCAACGGATGCATCGGCGGTCGTGGATGAGCTCCGGAAGGAACGGGTTCCCTATGAAATCGGTGCGGAAGGGGGGAGCATCCTGGTGCCGGGAGACAAGCTTTATGAGGCCCGGCTTTCCCTGGCCGGGAAAGGGTTGCCGCAGAACGGTGTCGGTTTCGAGATTTTTGACAAGGTAAATATTGGGACGACGGAGTTCGTCCAGAAAATGAATTATCAGCGTGCCATGCAGGGCGAACTGGCTCGTACGATCTCTCAGATCGACGGCGTGGAACGGAGCCGTGTTCATATCTCCATTCCTCAGGAATCGGTCTTTGTCGAAGATCAGCAGAAGACGACGGCTTCGGTTTTTCTCAAGCTCAAACCGGGATTCAGACTGGTGGACAAACAGGCCAAAGGCATCTCTTATCTTGTTGCCGGTGCGGTGGAAGGGCTAAGTGCGGAGAATGTTACGATTATGGATACCGAGGGCAGGATCTTGAGCGGCCCCCAGGATGAAGACTCCGCTCTGGGACTCTCCAGCTCGCAAGCCGAAATGCAGCGGAACCTGGAAAAGCATCTGGAGAAGAATATCCGGACCATGCTCGAAAAGGTGATCGGTCCGGGCAAAGTCGCCGCTCAGGTCAGTGCTACGCTGAATTTCAAACAGGTACACAAGACGGAAGAGATCTATGATCCGAATGTGACGGCCGTCCGGAGTGAACAGACGAGCAAGGAAAAAACAAGCGGACAAAATGCGGTGCCTTCGGGGGTCCCCGGAGTGGCGTCCAACGTTCCGGGGCAGGGCGGCGGTGCTTCATCCGGGTTGAGCAGTAAGACGTCTCAGCGGCAGAGTGATACCGTAAATTATGAAATCAACAAAGTCACCCGGCAAGTGATCGATCCGGTGGGCACGATCAAGCGTCTTACCGTGGCCGTCCTGGTGGATGGGACCTACAAAGCGGTTAAGGGCTCCAAGGAGTTGCAATACACTCCCCAGACCAAGGAGCAGATGGCCAAATATGAGACGTTGATCAAGGGTGTGGTAGGCTTTGACGCGTCTCGGGGAGATGAGATCCACATCGAGAATATTCCCTTCCAGCGCGGCAGCGATGAAGCCTGGGTCGACAAGGGGGATTCAGGAGGCATCATCAGTCCGATGATGATCATTGTTCTGCGGTATGTTCTTGTCCTGCTTTTCGGGATCCTCTTCCTCCTCTTCTTTGTGAAACCGCTTGTGAACTGGCTGACCGCACAGTCTACGGGGGGGGGCTATCCCGCGACGGTCGGGGAGTTGGAGTCGGCCTTGAATGCAAAGATGCTGCCGGGGATGAATGCCAATACGCAGGAAAATATGAAAGAAGAAATTCATCAACTGGTGAAGGACGATCCTGCGTTGGCGACCACCCTGGTTCGTGAATGGTTGAATGAGAGGGGATAGCGGCGGATGGCTGAGAAACTGATCGGACCGGAAAAAGCGGCATTGTTGGTGATGGCTTTGGGGGAAAACTTCGCCCAGGTCCTGCAGGGACTTGAGAATTTCGAAATCCAGAAACTGGGCGCCTACATGACCAAGACCAAGGATGTATCCATGGAAGATCTGGAAAGAGTGATCAGTGAGTATCACCAGAAGGCCTTTCAGTCCAAGGGGGGACTGCCCATCTGCGATGAAGGGTACGTAAAGCGCCTGATTCTTTCTGCGCTTGGGGAACAGCGGGCACGTCCGATCCTGGACAAACTCTCTTCCTCTCATACGGAGGTTGATCTCTCGTTCGTCCGCGAAATCGAACCTCGAAGCCTGGTGAACTTCATCAAGCTGGAACACCCCCAGACCATTGCCCTGATTGTCTCCAATCTTGGTCCTTCTCAGGCGGCGGAGGTTCTTTCCCTCCTGCCCGATGCCCTTCGTGCAGAGGTGGTCATGCGGATGGCCGGAATCAAGTCGGTCGATACCAGTATGATCAGCGAAATTGCCGGGGTCCTGGAACGGGAAGTGAAACTGTCCGGAGGTTCCACCGGGAGCCAGGAAATCGGAGGACTCCAGACCGTTGCCGAGATCATGAATAATATCGATAAGTCCGTCTCGGGTGAGATCTTTACCTACCTGGAGGAAAAAAACAAGGACCTTTCCGACGGGATTCGCGAACTGATGTTTGTCTTTGAAGATATTGCCATGATTGATGATCGCGGCATTCAGGCGATCCTGAAAAATATCGAGAACGACAAGCTGATTATCGCCCTGAAAACGGCCGATGACAATCTGAAGGAAAAGATCTTCCGTAATATGTCGACCCGTGCGGCGCAGATGATTGAAGAAGAAATGGAAGTGATGGGGCCCGTCCGGATCAGCGAGGTTGAGGAAGCACAGAAAGAAATTGCCGCGGCCGCCCGGAAGCTTGAAGAAAGCGGTGAGATCGTCATTTCCAGAGGAGAAGGGGATATCGTTGTCTAAGTTGTCCGCGGAAGAAGACAAGATCGTCCGCTGGAGCCCGCAGGAGGTCCGGGGGATCCCCGCGGCACAATTGCGGTCGGTTGTTGTGGATCCGCAGTCTCTTTTTGAAGTTTCCGGTTTTCTTGCGGGGAAGGAGGCCTGTGAAACTCGCCTTTCTCCGGAAGAGGTGATTTCCAAGGCAAAACAACGGGCCGATGAAATCGCCAAGGAGGCCTATAACAAAGGCTTTGAGCAGGGGGAGCGATCCGGATTCGAACTCGGCAACAAGAAGGCGGAGGCGGTGGCGGAGGCGTTTATGAATGCCGTTGAGGAGGTTCGGCATTGTCGGGAAGAACTCCTCCGGCAGGCGGAGACCGAAGCGGTCCGTCTGGCCATGGTGTTGGCGGAAAAGATTATTTATCGGGAGATCTCATTACAGGAAGATGTGATTATCGATGTGGCCCGGGAGGCGCTGGCCGTTTGTGCCGAGGATGACCGTATTCGGATTGAGGTCAATCCGGAAGATTATTCCTTTCTCGAAGGATGTGGGGATCGTTTCCGGAAGGAAGTCGGTGCGGCCCGGAAGATTGAAATTGTCGCCAACCCCGCCGTACGGAGAGGGGGATGCATTGTCGACACGGCATTAGGGAAGATTGATGCCCGTATTGAAGAAAAGATCGGGAGACTATTCGGAAAGCTCAGGGAAAAGACCGGAGAATCACCACCGGAAACGGAGGAGGGGGAGAGCGTATGATTGCTCTCGACCTGGCATCCTACAGGGAAATTGTACAGGAGGCGTCCGTTCTTCAGGCCAGCGGCACGGTTGCCCGTGTGACCGGACTCTTGATCGAAGCCGATGGTCCGGCGACCCGGCTTGGGGGACTGTGCGAGATCTTCCCAAGCAGTGGAGACGAACCGATCCGAGCGGAGGTCGTCGGATTCCGGGAGCATAAGATTCTCTTGATGCCTTTCAGCTCGAGCCTCGGGATTGGTCCGGGCGACCGGATTACCGCCATGCAGTCGGTCGGGACGGTGCGGGTGGGACCGCAACTGTTGGGCCGCGTGATCAATGGTTTTGGAAACGTGATCGATGGGGGGGAAGAACTTTCCTGCCGGGAGGAGGCCTTGCTCCATACATTGCCCCTGAATCCCCTGTCTCGCAAACGGATCCGGGAACCCCTCGATCTTGGAATTCGTGCGCTCAACGGGTTGCTTACCTGCGGAAAAGGACAGCGTCTCGGGATTCTGGCCGGAAGCGGCGTCGGGAAGAGTATTCTTCTCGGGATGATCGCCCGGTATACCCGTGCGGAGATCAATGTCATTGCCCTGATCGGCGAGCGGGGGAGGGAGGTCCGTGAATTCATTGAGAAAGACCTGGGCCCGGAAGGGTTGAAGCGTTCGGTCGTGGTGGTCGCTACCTCCGACCAGTCCCCTCTCCTTCGTATCCGGGCGGCCTATGCGGCGACGGCCATCGCAGAGTATTTCCGGGACCGGGGCCGTGATGTCAACCTGATGATGGATTCCGTGACCCGGTTTGCCATGGCGCAGCGTGAAATCGGACTGGCCGTGGGGGAACCGCCGACGACGAAAGGATATACCCCGTCCGTTTTTGCACTGCTTCCCAAATTGCTCGAACGCGCCGGGACCTGTTCGGGCAAAGGGACCATTACCGGTCTCTATACCGTTTTGGTGGAAGGGGATGATATGAATGAGCCGATTGCCGATGCGACCCGGGCGATCCTGGACGGGCATATTGTTCTTTCCCGGGCACTGGCGGCACAGGATCATTATCCTGCAATCGACGTTCTCAGCAGTAAAAGTCGGGTCATGATCGATGTGGTGGACCCGGAACACCGGGCACTGGCAAACCGGATGATTGCGACACTGGCTACTTATAAGAATGCCGAAGACTTGATCAATATCGGTGCCTATGTAAGCGGCAGCAATCCGAAAATAGATGAAGCCATCGGAAAGATTGATGCCATTCAGGCCTATCTTCAGCAAGGGATCGGTGAACAGGTTGTTCTGGACGAAAGTGTGGCCGGCCTGAGAAAAATATTTACGTAACCGGATGTTTCCGCCGGGAAGGTTGCCCCGGAGACCTGTGGAGCATGAAATGTATCGTTTTCGATTTGAGTCGGTTCTGCGATACCGGCAACAGGCCATGGACCAGGTCCGAAGGGAGTTCTCCGAGCTGCAACGAAAACTGGTCACGGAATATTCCCGGCTCGATCTGCTCGAACAGACCGGGCGGGAGTATGCCCGGCTCTTCCATGAACGACAGGGGGAGGGAATCGCGATCCGGGAAGTCGGCCTGTTTCAATCTTTCTTCCATCGGCTCCATTTCGAGACGGATGCCCAGCGAAAAAAACTTTATTCCTTGAACCAGCGTGTCGAAGGCAAGCGGCAGGAACTGCTCGATGCTTCGAAGAAAAAAAAAGTTCTGGAGCGTCTCCGTGAAGTTGAAGAAGATCAGTATCGTGAAGAAGAGCGAAAACGGGAGCAGCGTCAATATGATGAAATTGCCGTGAACAAGATTACCCGGGCACAGGCGATCTGGAGGGCGCCCGGGACGGATGAAGATCTCGTCCGGACCGGGGAGAAGGGAGAGAGATGAAGGGAAAGAGAATAACGTTGTGCATGCTTTGTTTGATGACCTGGATGGCCATGCCGGCCTCTCTCTCCGCTGCGGAGAAGAACGCCGGGGAAATGATCTCGGACAAGACTGCGGGGACGCCCGCCACCGTTGCGGAAGCGGATCAACAGTTGATCCGGACCGTTGCCATGGAGCGGGTTAATCTTGATATGATGCGGCGGAATCTTATTCTGAGACAGAATCGTTTGAAGCAGACACGAAAGGAGATTGAAGGTCGAATTCAAGATCTTCTCCAACTGCGCAAAGAGGTGGACGCCAAAATTCAAACCTTGCAGAACGTGGGGCAGAAGGAAATGCAGCATCTGGTCAAGGTCTATGAGGCCATGAGCCCGGAAGAAGCGGCACCCCTGATGGAAGGATTAAAGCAGAACATCGCCGTGGAACTGCTTTCCCGTATGCGGGACAAAAAGGCCGGCAAGATCCTGGAGTTGGTCCAAAAAAAGAAGGCGGAGGCACTCACGGAGGTCCTGGCCAGAAGAAAAAAATTAAACAGCAAATAGATCCGGATTCCCCGACGGTGTGATGCCGGTTCGGGATTGATCCCAACAGAAAGGAGGTGATATCCATGAAAACGATCAGTATGGAAATGCTGGTCCCAGCAGCATCGCAGGCAGGGCCGCCGGAGGCCGCTGCGGCGCCGGAACAGGGTTCCTCCTTTCGGAAAACGTTTGCATCTGTACGGGAGAAAGCCGGAATCGGGAAGAACGCGTCCACGGTTCGCGCCCACGTGCATCGAGACGATAAAACCGCCCGGCAGTCGAACCATGCAAGAAAAACCGGTGGGAAGAGAGAGAATGCCGTTCATGCAGAGGGAGAAACCGGGAATGCCGGGACATCAGGGAAGGTGCATGCCCAGGAAGGGAAACAAGCGAAATCCTCCGGAGATTCAGCGACCGGGGGAAAACCCCGTGCGAAGAAAGGGCACGCAATGAAGGCCTCGGACAAAGTTCCGGGAGGCAATGTTCCTGTTGCGGCTTGCCCGGTCCGGGCGGTTCTCGGGAGCCGGATTCCCCGGCCGGAGATCCCGCTCCTTCCGGGGTCTGAGAAAAATCCTGTTGAAACTACGGCACGTTCGGGAAGCCCGCCGGGCGAAGAAAATGACGATATGAAGATCCCGGTTTCTGTAAAGAGTGTTTCTCTTCGCTTGTTGGAAGAAGAGAAGACGGCCGGGATAAAGGAAAGGCACACGGCATCGAAAATCGAAACGGCGGAGGTCCGGACAGAGAACCTGCAAAAGGAATCTCTTCCGCTCTCTGCGGCACATTCCCCTGGGACCGGAAAGAAGGACCTTCCGATTCCGAAGGTGGTACCGGCCTCCGGAAAGGACCCGGTTCGGCATGACAGTCTTTCTCCGGTTCGCCCTCTTTCCGCAGATAAGGTGTCGGAGGTTTCGGGAGTTTTTAAGGGGACCCTCCGAACGCCGGGGAATACGACGGTCCGTACGGAGGCGGGAAATCTTCTCTTCTCCGAAAACCGGAAGTTTTCCTCTACGCAACGGCGGAAAACTCCCTTGACGAAAAAGGTGTCATCAACGGGGATGCCGCCGCTGTCCGACAAAGTGGTCCTTCTCAATGGAGCAAAGCCGGTCCAGCGAAAGGATTCCGGATCTTTGTGGTTTTCGGAGGCCTTCGCGGAAACACCGACGCAGCATTTCTTCTCTTCCGGGGGAGCGCTTTCCACAGCAGGTCCCGGAAAGAGTCCGGCCGTCGTTGTTCCGGACTTCGGCAAACAGTTGACTCCGGGTCTCCTCGCGCAGGTGCAGTCACAACTGCATCGGATGGCCCTGCGGGGCAGAGAGAAAATCACCCTTCATCTTCATCCGGATGTGTTAGGAAAACTAAAGATGAATATCTCTTTGCAGAACCATCATCTTGTTGCGGAGGTGACGACCGATTCATCAATGACCCGGGAGATTCTTTCCAGTCATGTGCATACCCTGAAAGCGGCTCTCCTTGATCAGGGGATTCGGCTGGATCGATTCGATGTACAGCTTCAGGATCACACTGCCGACGGAGGGTACCGTCAGTCCGGTCATGCTTTCCGGGAACAGACCCGGCAGCAGCGTCAGGAACGAGGCTACCCCGGGGCCTTCCCTCCGGAGGAGATCCCGGTGGCTTCAGGGATCTCAGAGGTCTCATCGGGCAGACCTCCGAGGGGGGCCTTGAGTTCTGAAATTAACCTGTTTGTTTGAAGGAAAGGAGGTGAAGCGATGTTGAATTCAGTCAGTTCGGATTCAAATATTCTTTCGTCGGTTTCTACGAATGGAAAGGAGGAAGCGACACTGGAGAAGGATCAGTTTCTGAAGATTCTGGTCGCACAGATGAAGTACCAGGATCCGATGAACCCGGTTCAAGGGACGGACTTTACCAATCAGCTTGCTCAGTTCTCGAGTCTGGAGCAGCTCATCCAGGTGAATTCCAACCTGGGATCGGTCCAGTCCGGTCAGAAGGAGCTGGGAGAATTGTCGATGTCGAACTATCTCGGGAAGCATGTTTTAAGCAAAGGCTCCGAAATTTCCGTTACGGATGGGACGCCGGCTGCGGCAAGCTATGATTTGCAGGGGACTGCGGCAAGCGGGACCCTTACGGTGTTTGATGAGGAAGGTTCCATCGTCCGGATTATCGACCTGGGGAAGAAGGCTCCCGGACGCTACGATGTCACTTGGGATGGGAAAGACATGCAGGGGAATCTCGTATCCGATGGGATGTACCGTTTTCAGACCGACTTCTATGATGCAGAGGGAGGCTATGTGTCTTCCGAAAGTTATCAGACCGGAAAGGTCCAGCGAATCATCTTTCAGGACGGCGTAGCCTCTTTTGATCTCGGCAATACGCAGGTTCCGGTGGAAAGTGTGGTCGAGGTCTACTGAGAGGATTTAATCCCAGGCGTGAACGAAGCCGTTATTCCAAGAGGCAATCCAATGATTGACAGACTTTTACAGCATCCGTCTTCGGTATCCCGGGCTGGGGCGGATCGAGTGACACGGACCGGGAATCCCATGCCTCCGGCAAAGGGGGCGGGTACGGCGCCGTCGGGAAGTCCTTTTGATGCCGCTTTGCAAAAGGCAATCGGAAGCCGGGAAATTCGTTTTTCCCGTCATGCCATGGACCGGATGAACCGTCGTAATATCAACCTTGATCCCAGTGAGATGGCCCGGCTGGAAGGTGCCATCGATCGTGCGGAGAAGTCCGGGATGAAGGAGTCGCTGGTCATTTTCGATCAGAATGCGCTGATCGTGAGTGTTCCCAACCGGACGGTCATTACCGCCATGGACCGATCGTCGATGCAGGACAATCTGGTAACCCA
>JAADIO010000025.1 GCA_013151235.1 Deltaproteobacteria bacterium
CGACTTCCACAAATCAGGGGGCCTATGACGGTTTTACCTGTACTTACAATGCCTCAACCGGGTCGTACAAACTGGTCTCCGGAACCAATTCGTCTTCTTCCGACGTTGCCGTTTCCGGGGGAACGGCACAGGCGGCGCTCTATCTGAGTACGGCCACAGGTGCGACAACGACCGGTGCCTTTGATGTCTCCAACCCTCTGACGAGTTCAAATTTCTCCACGGCTCTGACGATCTACGACTCTCTCGGCAACGGACACCAGGTCAATATCTATTTCCGTAAGGATGATACCAACGACTGGAGCTGGTATGCCGTGACCGATTCCAGTGACAATGCAAACGGGACCGGGGATCAGGTACAGGCCCGGGGAAATCTCCAGTTCAATACTTCCGGGCTCCTCTATGATGCGGATTCCGTGACGTTGCCGACGGGAGGATTCGACTTTGTCGGCGGGGGGACGGAGAACCAGGTCATCTCCTTCGACTTCGGAACGGATGTAGCCGGCGGAGGGGCGGGGAGTGACGGGATCACCCAGTACGGCCTGACCTCTACGACCAGTTTCCAGAGCCAGGATGGATATACCTCCGGGTCGCTGCGAAATTTCAGTGTGAACAATGCCGGGCTGATCACCGGAAATTTTTCCAATGGCCGTACCGTGAATATCGCCCAGGTTGGGCTGGCAACCTTCCAGAGTAATGACGGGCTGAGTCGTATGGGAGGAAATCTCTTCCTCGAAACCGCCGATTCCGGTCAGCCGATCATCGGTCAGCCATCTTCCGGCGGCCGGGGGAACGTTAATTCCGATTCCCTGGAGCAATCAACGGTTGATCTGGCTCAGGAATTCGTCAACATGATTACCAACCAACGTGGTTTCCAGGCCAATTCCCGTACCATCACCACGACCGACCAACTTCTGCAGGAACTGATTAATCTTAAACGGTAATCCGCATCGGGGGAGGCGTCTGCCTCCCCCATTTTTTTTCGTCAAAGGGCTGACTCATTCTCCGGAAATTGACGGAAATTTTCTCCCGTTGCGCATCGATCCCGTATCTCTTTCTTGTTCCGTGACCGATTCTTTCCGTTTTTGTGTCCATGCACGGTTTTAGCGCTGAATTAAAAGGAACATGATTTCAAATAGATAGCCCATGGTTTTGGGATACGGCCTCTTTTGTTCTTTGCCTGGCGGAATAAGTCGGGAAAGGTCCCACCCTGAACGGGATTTGGCATATGGATTGCTTTTAAGAAAGTTCGAGTTTCTTGTCCGGAACCTTCGGAAGGCGGATTGATATGGATATTGCAACCATTGTCGGGATTGTCCTGGCCTTTGCCCTTGTGCTGATGGCCATTCTTTCCGGGGGAGGTCTGATTATTTTCGTCGATGTGCCCTCCCTGCTCATCGTTGTGGGGGGAGTGGTCGGGGTGACCCTTGTAAACTATCCTTTGAGCGACATGCTGAAGGTGATGAGTGTTGCGCTCAAGACGTTATTCCCCACCAACGCGAATCCGACGGAATATATCAGCAAATTGGTGGAGTTCTCCGGCCTGGCACGGAAAGAGGGGATCCTGGCCCTGGAAAATGCCTCTGCCGAGATCAAACATGAGTTCATGAGAAAGGGGATCCAACTGGCGGTCGATGGTCTTGAGAATCAGGCGATCCGGGATATTCTGGAGACGGAGATCGACAAGCTGGAGCAGCGGCATAAGTTAGGTGCCGAGCTTTTTACCGCGATGGGGACTTACGGTCCGGCCATGGGAATGATTGGGACCCTGATCGGACTGGTGCAGATGCTCCAGACGATGAACGATCCGAGTTCGATCGGTCCGGCCATGGCCGTGGCTCTGCTGACGACCTTTTATGGAGCGATTATGGCCAACATGCTTTTTCTGCCAATGGCGGGAAAACTGAAAAACAACAGTGCCAAAGAAATCTTT
The DNA here is from genome assembly GCA_013151235.1 of Deltaproteobacteria bacterium. Lineage (NCBI taxonomy): Bacteria > Pseudomonadati > Myxococcota > Myxococcia > Deltaproteobacteria bacterium. Next base: position 1,931 of record JAADIO010000025.1, read on the forward strand.
ACGGACGAATTGATTATGGAAGGGATCCTGGCGATTAACAGCGGCGACAACCCGCGGGTGGTCGAGCAGAAGCTTCATGCCTTTATTGCACCGAAACTGCGAAAGTCGAGTTTTGACCAGTAATGAGTTGCCGGAAAAAGCCGGCGGCATTTTCCCGATGATGGCGGCGCGGGCGCAGTTCTCAGAGAACCCTTGCAAAGAGATGGTCTATGGCGAAAAAGAAAAAAGGTTGTGACTGCGAACCGGGTCTTCCCGGATGGCTGGCAACCTTCTCCGACATGATGACGCTGCTGCTGACATTTTTCGTGTTGCTCCTTTCCATGTCCTCCATGGACCAGCAGAGGATCAAAGAGGCGATCGGTTCCCTCCAGGGGTCTTTGGGGGTTCTTCAGGGGGGGACGAAGACGGAGATCAATGTCCGGGAATTGATTCCATCACTGGAAATCGTGGAAGTCGCAAGGCGCAAGCTGATTGCACAAAATTTTAATGAGGTCAGGAAATGGTTGACCAAACTGAAGATGGAGGAAAAAGTCCGGGCCGGTCTGACGAAAGACGGGATCCGCCTGCATATCGACAGCCGCCTCCTTTTTCGGGTCGGTGGTGCCGAGATTAATCCCGAGGCGATTCCCGTTCTGGACAAGATTGCCGAGGTCCTTCGTTCCAACCGGGCCGTCGTCCAGATTGAAGGACATACGGACAACGTCCCGATTCATACGGCACGCTATCCTTCGAACTGGGAACTTTCCACTGCACGAGCGGTCAATGTCCTCCGGTACTTTGTCGAAAAGGAGAAGATCGATCCGGCAAGGTTCTCCGCCGTGGGGTATGGGGCGATGCGGCCCATCGCGTCGAATGACACACCGGAGGGCCGGGCCACAAACCGCCGGGTGATGTTACTCCTGAAATATCCAAAAGCCGGGATTGGCCGAAAGACAGAGGAAAAAGATGCCCGGGAAAAATTGTGGATGCTGGCCCCGAAAAAGAGGAAAGGAGTTCACGTTTCGTTGAACTTACGGAAGGAATTGAAACTGTATCAGGGAGGGAAATAGATGGCGGATGCAAAAGAGGCAAAGAAGGGAGTTCCCGAAGAAAGCGGTGAAGCGGCTGTGCCGAAGAAGTCCAAGGGTAAACTGATCATTCTCCTGGTGACGGCGCTGATGGTCCTGGGGGGCGGAGGATTCGGTGTTTACCAGTTCGTGCTGAAAAAACCGGTGGAGAATGTTGAGGCCAATGTCCCGGAAAAAACACCCAAGGAAAAGGTCGACGAAGTAGTGGGAACGATGTATCCCCTGCAAACCTTCCTGGTGAATATCGGGGATGAGGAGGAAAACAGATTCTTGAAGACCACCTTGACACTGGAACTGGACAACGATGCCGTGAAGGATGAACTGGACAAACGGATCGCCCAGGTTCGGGATATTATCCTGCTCCAACTCAGCACCAAGCGGTTCTCCGATGTCCGGACCGTGGACGGCAAATATATTCTGCGGGAAGAACTGCTGGACAAACTGAATAGTATCCTGATTACCGGAAAGATCAAGAATATTTATTTTACCGAATTTATCGTGCAGTAAGAGGTAATGATGACCGACATTCTCGATCAAAATGAAGTGGATGCCCTGCTCAAGGGGGTGGACAACGGTGATGTAGAGACCGAGACCAACGTTGCGGCGAAGGAATCGGAGGAGATGATCTATGACCTGACGAACCCCGAAAAGATTATCCGGGGGAAGATGCAGGCCTTGAACGTCGTCCATGACAAGTTTCTGAAACAGTTTCAGAATTCTCTCAGTTCCTTCCTGCGGATGGATGTCTCGCTGTCACTCCTGAGTTTCGATGTGATGAAGTATGTCCGGTTTATTGAAACCGTTCCGCTTCCGACGAGCCTTTGTATCCTGAGTGTGGAGCCGAACAACCGGGCGATGATTCTTCAAATGGATGCCGTATTTGTCTTCAGCATCATGGACATCCTTTGCGGCGGAGACGGCAATAGCCGGTTCAAGGTTGAAGGTCGTGAATTTACTTCCATCGAGCTGAAGATCATTGACCGGGTGGCGAATCTGGCCGTCGCGGACCTGACGCAGGCCTGGAAGCCGGTGATCCCCTTCGTCTTCTCCCTGAAGAAAACCGAGATGAATCCCCGATTCGTGACGGCCGTGGAACGAACGGAAACACTGCTGGTCTTTGATTTCGAAGTGGCCATTGAGCAAGTCAATTGCTGCATGAAGATCTGCATCCCCTATTCTACGATTGAGCCGTATCGGGCCGATCTTTCCGGAGAAGTACATACCAACAAGGTGATGAAACAGGATGGGAAGGCGGGCCGATGGCTGCAGACAAATCTGAAAGCGATGGAGGTCAATGTGATCGCGGAAATGGGGCAGGGGGAAGTGACCTTCCGGGATCTCATGCAGCTTAAGGTCGGCGATATTATTGAGTTGACACGGACGGAAGAGGACCCCTTAACGGTCTTGTGTGAGGGCGTTGGAAAATACAAAGGGCTGCCCGGACAGCATAACGGGCACATGGCGATACAGATTCTTTCTCCCATCGGATCCTAAAGGAGGGAACCCATCATGGCGGAACAAGAAGTCCAGGAAGCTGCCCCGACGGAAGAGACCGTCGAAACGGAACCGACGATGGAAGATACGTCGGTTAAGGAACCGGAAGTGAACGAGGGGGAAGCCCCGATGCGAAGTCTCGACTTTATTCTTGATCTTCCCTTGAAAGTTTCCGTGGAATTAGGACGGACCCGGATGCTTGTCAATGATTTGCTGCAGTTGGCGCAGGGGTCGATTATTGAGCTTGAAAAAATGGCCGGAGATCCTCTCGAAATTCTGGTCAACGAAAAACTGGTTGCCCGGGGAGAAGTGGTGTCGGTGAACGACAAGTTTGGTATCCGCGTGACCGACATTATCTCTCCGACGGAACGGATTGAACAGCTCGGGTGAGGGAGAGCCAGGCACAGAGGGGCAAAGGGGGAGAGGCACAAAGGGGCAAAGGCAAAAGCGAAAAGCATGAACCACGGGGAACACGGGGAGGCACGGGGGAAAGGCAAAAGTCAAAGTCAAAAGCAATTGACCAGAACACGGAGAAGCATAAAACCTATGAATAGACCGGGTCTGAATGTCCACCGGGGAAGAACCCCGATGCTTTGCGGAATGATCGTTTTCTCCGCCATCTTTTTCTTTTCTACGCAGGTCCCTGCAATCACCTCTCCGGCAGAGGGCGGGAAATCCATTGACTTTCTCAAGGCTCCGGTACCCGATCCTCCGGGACGGAGTGCAGCGAATGCGGCGGTTCCGGCCCTGAAGTCGGAACCTCCTGATCTTTTGCGGTCGGGAGTCCGGATGATCACATCGTTGATTGTTGTGGTCGGGATCATGCTGCTCATTGCCTATGGGGCGAAACGTTTCCTCGCCCGGAAGGGGACGCTTCCCGGAAAGGAAGCGATGATCCGAATCCTTGCCACGCGGTATCTCGGCGCCAAAAGCAGTCTGAATGTGGTGGATGTGGATGGGGAGCGCTTTGTGATCGGGATTTCTCCGCAGGGAATCTCATTTCTGACCGCATTGTGCAATCTGCCGGGAACGGAAGGGCGGGAGGGTGGAGAGAAATCCTTCGAGCATGTGCTGCGGAGAAACCTGAATGAGTAAGTTTCTGAAGAAGATATGCGGTTTCCTGCCGGTGATGGTTCTGTTTTGCGGTATTCTGCATGCGCTTCCCGTGGAGGCGGTCACGGTGCCGAACCTGAAGCTGAGCTTCGGCGCGGCCACCAGCCCGGAGCAGGTCTCGATGACCCTTCAGATCCTGATTCTGCTGACGGTGCTGACCCTGGCTCCGGCGATTCTGGTGATGATGACTTCTTTCGTTCGGATCATCGTGGTCCTTTCGTTTCTCCGGCAGGCGATCGGTACCCATCAGGTTCCTCCCAACCAGGTCCTCGTCGGTCTGGCCCTTTTTCTGACTTTTTTTATTATGACCCCGGTCTGGACACAGGTAAACCGGAATGCGCTGCAACCCTATCTGCATCACGAGTTGTCCCAGGGGGAGGCCTTCGATCGTGCCATGGTCCCGATTCGAAAATTTCTTTTTCACCAGACCCGGGAAAAGGATCTTGCCCTCTGTATCCGTCTCTCGGGGGAGGGGAAACCGAAGAATCGCAAGGAGGTCAAAACCATTCCGCTTCTGACCGCTTTCGTGATGAGTGAACTGAAAACGGCTTTCCAGATCGGATTCATGATCTATATTCCTTTTCTGGTCCTCGATATGGTGGTGGCCAGTATTCTTCTTTCCATGGGAATGATGATGCTGCCTCCGGTCATTGTTTCCCTGCCCTTCAAGCTGATGCTTTTCGTGCTCGTTGACGGGTGGTACATGATTGTGGAGTCCCTGATCAAGAGTTTTGGGACGATGTAGCGGCGAAGAGAATCTCGGAGAAATATTATGACCCCTCAGTTTGTCATCGGATTTGGGAAGCAGGCACTGGAATTGACGCTGATGCTTTCCGCTCCCCTTTTGATCACGGGAATGATCGTCGGGCTGCTGATCAGTATTGTCCAGGCGGCAACACAGATTCAGGAGATGACCCTGGTTTTCGTGCCGAAGATTGTCGTCGTCATCGTGACGTTGATCTTTTTTGCGCCCTGGCTGCTTGATATCCTGACGACCTTCACCTCATCGGTCATTGCAAACATTCCGGCCTATGTACACTGAGAGGAGGATCATGACTCGATATCCCTTGAAGATCCGGAACGGGAGGTGGGAATGAATCCTCTGGATCTTTCCTTTGGACAGTTCCAGTATTTTGTGCTGATCCTGGTCCGTGTGTCGGCGATCATTATGACCCTTCCGGTACTCGGAAGCCGTAATGTTCCGGTCATGGTCAAAGCCGGTTTTGCTCTGCTGACCTCGATCCTGGTCTTCCCAACAGTCAGGACATCCGGCGTGATCGTCCCGCAGGAGAACTTGACCCTGATCCTGGCGATCCTGCGGGAGATCGGCATCGGCCTTTTGATCGGCTATCTCGCCCGGCTTCTCTTCGCCGGTTTTCAGGTTGCCGGACAAATGATCGGGTACCAGATGGGCTTCGCCATTGTCAGTGTTTTTGATCCGCAAAGCAGTTCTCAACTTTCGATTATGGCCTATTTTGAGAACCTTCTGGCGCTGCTTCTTTTTCTTTCTCTGAATCTCCATCATGTACTGCTTCGCGGTCTGGCGGAAAGTTTCCAGTTGATCCCGCTTTTGGGGGCGCATTATCCCCTGGCCATCATGCAGCAGCTGGTCCGGAATACGGGAGATCTGTTTGTCCTGGCCGTGAAGATCGGCGCCCCGGTGATGGCGGCGCTGCTCTTTACGAATGTGGCGATGGGCCTGATCGCCCGGACCGTACCGCAGATGAATATCTTTATCGTCTCTTTTCCTTTCCAGATCGGATGCGGGTTGATTGTCCTTGGGCTCAGTCTTCCCCTGACGGTCAAGATTTTTGAACACTCTTTCGTGACCCTGGAGCAGAATCTGCAGCATCTGTTCCGGATGATCCGGATGGGGACCTGATGGCACAAGGATCGGACCAGGAAAAAACGGAGCGCGCAACTCCGAAAAAAAGGGAAGAAGCAAGAGAGCGCGGCCAGGTAGCCAAGAGCCGTGAGATTGCATCGACGGCGGTCTATCTCTCTATGCTCCTCGTCTTCTATTTCTTCAGTCCCTATTTTATGCAGCACCTTTTAGGATTGATGCGGGAGTTCCTTTCTCAGGCCACCCGGATGGAAATCACACAGGCCAATATGATGTTGCTGACCGACCAGGCCGTCTTGCAGCTCTTCTGGATCCTGGCCCCGCTCTTTGTCATTGCCTTTGTCATGGGATTTCTCGGAAATGTCCTGCAGTTCGGCTTTCTCCTCAGCGGGGAAGCGCTGATGCCGAAATTCGACAAACTGAATGTGTTCAAGGGGATCGGCAAGATGTTTTCGAAAAGCGCTCTCATGGAACTGATCAAGTCGATCGCCAAGATCGTCGTGGTCGGTTTCCTTGCCTATTCCGTGGTTAGGGATGAGTTTTTCCGGACTTTACCCTCTCTCGTGGATATGGATGTATGGGGGATCTTCTTCTATATTTCAAGGGTTTCCTACAAAATTATGCTCCATGTACTCTGGTTTCTTATCCTCCTCTCCGCCATCGATTATGTTTTTCAACGTTGGCAGTTTGAAGAAGATCTGAAGATGACCAAACAGGAAGTCAAGGATGAATACAAGCAACGGGAAGGGGATCCTCAGGTCAAGGCCCGGGTCCGAAGCATTCAACGGGAGATGGCCCGCAAACGGATGCTGACCGACGTGCCGACGGCCGATGTGGTGGTAACCAACCCGACTCATTTTGCCGTGGCGCTGAAATATGATCCCGAACAGGGAGCCGCTCCCCGGGTGGTGGCCAAGGGCGCAGACTTCCTCGCGGCCAAGATCCGGGAGGTTGCGAAGGCACATGGGGTACCGCTGGTGGAAGACAAACCGCTGGCCCGGGCCCTTTACAAGGGGGTCAAGGTGGGGCAGTTCATTCCGGAGAATCTTTACAAGGCGGTCGCTGAGATCCTGGCGTATGTGTACAGCCTGAAAGGAAAACACTAAATGTTGGAATTCTGGAAACGTTTTGCGAATCAGAGTGAACTCTTCCTTGCCGCCGGGGTGGTGATGATCCTCGGGATCATGGTGATTCCCATGCCGCCGGTCGTCATGGATACCCTCCTCTTCTTTAATATTGCCTTCTCCCTGGTTATTCTATTGGTTGCCATCTATACGGAGCGGCCTCTCGATTTTTCAATCTTTCCAAGCATTCTTTTGATGACGACCCTCTACCGGCTGTCGCTCAATGTTGCCTCGACCCGTCTGATTCTCCTGCATGGCGGAGAGGGGACCAAGGCCGCCGGCAATATCATTCAGGCCTTCGGAACCTTTGTGGTCGGAGGGAACTATGTCGTCGGTATGGTTGTGTTTCTGATTCTGGTGATTATCAACTTTGTGGTCATTACCAAAGGTGCAGGCCGTATTGCGGAAGTCGGCGCACGGTTTACCCTCGATGCATTGCCCGGCAAGCAGATGAGTATCGATGCCGATCTGAATGCCGGTTTGATCAATGAAGCCCAGGCCCGGCAGCGGCGGAAGGATGTAGAGATGGAGGCGGATTTCTACGGGGCCATGGACGGGGCCAGCAAGTTTGTCCGGGGGGATGCCATTGCCGGGATCATCATCACGATCATCAATATCCTGGGGGGGTTGGTGATCGGTGTCCTCCAGCAGCACCTCTCCGTGACGGAAGCCGCCCAGACCTATACGCTCCTGACGGTCGGAGACGGCCTGGTCTCCCAACTCCCCGCATTGATTGTTTCGACGGCGGCCGGCCTGGTGGTGACGCACGCCTCCACGGGGGGCAGCCTCGGGGTTGCCGTGATCAAGCAACTCTTTTCCAATACCCGTGCCATTGCCGTTACGGCGGGGATCATGTTTCTCCTGGGATTGATCCCCGGTCTGCCGCAGATCCCTTTCCTTTTCTTTTCCGTGGTGATGGGAGGTGGGGCCTATCTGATGCACTCACGACAGGAAAAAACCCGGCAAGCGGAGGAAGAGGAGGCCGCAGCGCCGCCACCGCCGGAGCCGGAACGGATTGAACGGCTTCTTCCCCTGGATCTGCTGGAAATGGAGATCGGCTATGGCCTGATTCCCCTTGTGGATCGGGAACGTGGAGGAGATCTGCTGGAAAGGATCCGATCGGTTCGGCGTCAGTTTGCCACGGAGATGGGAATTATCGTTCCCCCGCTTCATATCCGGGATAATCTGAAACTCAAGGCCGGCGAGTATGCCTTCCGGATCAAAGGCGAAAAGGTGGATGGAGGTGAGCTGATGATGAACCATCTTCTGGCGATGGATGGCGGGAACGTCAAGGATCGGATCCGGGGGATGGAGACCACGGAGCCGGCCTTTGGTCTGCCGGCACTCTGGGTGAATGAGCAGGAGAAGGATCGGGCCAAGATGTCCGGTTATTCCGTGGTCGATCATTCCACGGTCATTGCGACACACCTGACCGAGATGATCCGGAAGCATGCCGAAGAACTGTTAGGGCGGCAGGAGGTGCAAAGCCTTCTGGATCATTTCGGAGAAACGTATCCCAAAGTTGTGGAGGAACTGGTGCCCAACCTGCTGAGTCTCGGCGCCGTGCAGAAGGTCCTCCAAAACCTGCTGAGTGAACGGATTTCGATCCGGGATCTGCGGACCATTCTGGAAACGCTGGCCGACCATGCGGAATATACAAAGGATACGGATCTCCTGACGGAGTATGTCCGTCAAAAACTGGGTCGATCGATTACCCGGCCTTATATGGACCCGGCCGGGGAACTCCGGGTGATCACCCTGGATCAGCAGGTAGAAGACCAGATCTCCGAATCGATTACTCGTCATGAACAGGGAACTTTTCTGGCCCTGGATCCCGTTGCAGCGCAGAAAGTCATCAGCCGGATCGGCAAAGCGATGGAAAAGGCCGCCTCCATGAACATTGAGCCGGTTCTGCTCTGTTCCCCCGGGATCCGGATGGTTCTACGCAAGATGACGGAGCGCTTTCTGCCTGACCTGGTTGTGCTTTCCCATTCCGAGGTTTCTCCCAATACGAAAATACAATCGGTTGAGTCAGTGAGGATTTAATATGCAGATTAAAAAGTATGAAGCCGTCGACATGCCCTCTGCGGTACGGATGATCAAAAATGATCTTGGCTCCGATGCGGTGATCCTCTCGACCCGGAATGTGCGGAAGGGGAAAGGGACATTCGGGCTTTTCGGCCGGTCGATGGTCGAGGTGACGGCGGCGGTGGATCGGGATCCGCAGCCGCGGGAACCGAAGAAGTTCGGCCGGACTCTTTCCGAGACAATCCACCGTACCTCGCCGCCTTCCTCCGAAGGACTGCCGAACTGGGTGAACCCTTTACGCAGGGATCTTCAGGAATTACGGGAGGAAATGGACGCTTTTCACTCCGAACGGTCCGGTTCGCAGGAACTCCAGGGGTTGATGGAGGAACTCAACAGCGTGAAGGAGATGATGAAAACACATCTCCCCGTCCGTTGTGAGGATGAATTATCACGTTATCCGGAACCGCTCCGGAAAACAGCGCAATGCCTCATCGAGAACGAAGTATCGCCCCTCCTCGTGGATCAATTGATCCGGAGGATCAGCCGGCGTTTTCCGGCATCCAGCTATGGGACGGACAAAACGTTGCAGGGGACCGTCCGAAGAATCCTGGGCAATCTCTTCCGGGTCCGGGAGGGGATCCGCCGGGACGGGGATGGGCCGAAGAAAGTCGCTCTGGTCGGTCCGACCGGTGTGGGCAAGACGACCACCCTGGCTAAAATCGCAGCGGAAAGCGCCTTGGCAGGAAACGAACGGGTTGCCCTGGTGACGATCGATACCTACCGGATTGCAGCGATTGAACAGTTGAAGATCTATGCCCGGATCATCGGGATCCCGGTGGATGTTGTGGTCCGTCCGGAGGAGCTGCACCGGGTTCTCGCAAAGCACCACGACAAGGATTTGATCCTGATTGACACGGCGGGCCGCAGTCACCGGAATCGTGCGCAGATCCGGGAGTTGGAAAGAGCCCTTCAGGGGGAAGAGAAAATGGAACGTCATCTGGTTCTCAGTGCAACGACCAAACAGTCCGATCTGAGCCGTATTCTCCGGAATTTTAAACCGGTGGATTATGACTGTCTGATTTTTTCAAAGATCGATGAGGGGAGCCGTTTCGGAACGCTCCTGAATTCCGTGCTGCAGGCCGGGAAACCGATTTCCTATCTGACCGATGGACAACGGGTTCCCGAGGACCTTCATCTCCCCAGGGTCGAGGACCTGGTTGAACTGGTTCTCGCACCCAATCGGGTCCGTCTCTCCTCACCGATTCAGGAAATGAAACCGAAAGCCATGCGTGCCATGCAGTGAACGCGTTCAAGGATCATCCGTGATCATGGAGGAAAATATGGATCAGGCCGGGACATTGCGTACCATCGTGAATCAGCAGGAGAAGAATGAAGGACCGATCAAACAGGTGAAGGTTATTGCCGTGACCAGTGGGAAGGGGGGGGTCGGAAAGACCAATATTGTGGCCAATCTGGCGTACACGCTTTCGGCGGTGAACCGAAAAAGAGTCATGGTCCTTGATGCCGATCTCGGACTGGGAAATCTGGATATTCTTCTGGGGCTGGCGCCTGAATACAATCTGGCCGATGTGATTGAGGGGCGAAAGAATGTCCGGGAGATCGTTCTGGAAGGTCCCGGGGGAATCAAGATCCTGCCTGCCGGTTCCGGGATACAGACGATCACGGAATTAGGCCGGGCGGACAAGGCCAATCTGCTGACACAAATCGACGAACTGGAGGAAGAGATTGATTTCCTTCTCATTGATACGGCGGCGGGGATCTCGTCCAATGTCATGTTTTTTAACGTGGCGGCACAGGAGATCCTGGTCGTGGCCTCGCCGGAGCCGACTTCGATTACCGATGCCTATGCGCTGATGAAGGTCATGTCACAGGAGTATGCAGAGAATCATTTCAAACTGCTCATCAACTCCGTAAAAAATGAAGCCGAAGCCAAGGGCGTTTATAAAAAGCTTTGTACTGTGGCGGATCGTTTCCTGAATATTTCGATCGACTATTTCGGTTTTGTCGTGACGGACCCGGTGGTGACGCGGTCGGTGCGGCAGCAAAAGGCCATTGCCGAGTTGTTCCCGGGGTCGCCGGCAAGTCTTTGCTTTCGCAGTATGGCGAACAGCCTTTTAGAGAGCAGTGACTCAGACGGCGTTACGGGGAATATACAGTTTTTCTGGAAGCGGATCTTTCAAATAGGGTGAAGGATGAATAAGACACAACGGGCGACCCTGCAAGTTACGGAAACCTTTGACCGTGCCAAGCGGGACGAGCTGATTCTGACCTATGCGCCGCAGATTAAGTATATCGCTCATCGTCTCGCCATGCGTCTGCCGGCCCACATCGAGGTGGACGACTTGATCAGTTCCGGCGTCATCGGTCTGATTGATGCCATCGAGAAGTTTGATCCGAGTCGGGATATCCAGTTTAAGACCTATGCGGAATTCCGCATAAAAGGGGCCATGCTCGATGATCTTCGGTCCCAGGACTGGATTCCCCGCTCCGTACGGCAGAAGGCGGGAGCGCTGGAACGGGCCTACGCGGAGATTGAGCAACGGGAAGGACGGGCGGCGACGAACGAAGAAGTGGCCGAGGCTCTGGAGATGACGATGGACGCCTTTTATGATCTCATAAGCCGGGTGAAGGGGCTTTCGCTGATCAGTATTGAATGCGGCGATGAGGAAAATATCCTGAATCGAAGGATCTTTGAATCCTTGACCGGCGATCCGGAAGACAACCCCCTGTCGATTCTCAAGGACAAGGAGTTGAAACAGATTATCGCCCGGAGTATCGAGACACTGCCGAAAAGCGAAAAGATGGTGGTTTCTCTCTATTATTATAATGAATTGACGATGAAAGAGATCGGCAAGGTCCTCTCCATTACGGAGTCCCGGGTCTCTCAAATCCATACCCAGGCAATGCTGCGGATGAGGGGGAAATTGAAAAAAGAACTTAAGTGAATATCGGTAAATTCCGATAAAGAAATGCAGATGAAATTCCGAGAATAAAAATCGAACCATTGTTAAAGTGAGAAACCGGGCGGGCAGGACTGTCCGTGAACGGAGCGGATCTGTCCTTTTGGAGCGGGCCATGATGCTGCAGGTGAAACGGGAACTTTCGGAGTTGTTTTTACAATTGAGAAGCGAGGACCCCGAATTGCGCCGTCAGGCCGCACGAATGTTGGGCGAGACGGGGAGTCCCAAGGCTGTTCCGGCCCTGGTCCGGGCACTGGAAGACCCCCATCGAGGTTGTCAGGAAGCAGCGATGGGGGCTCTCACTGCAATCGGTGGAGAGGAGACCATTCAGGAACTTGCCGGGCTTGTCTCCAGAGGGAAGGCCTATGTACGAAATGCTGCGATCGAAATCCTGGAACTGATCGGACGGGATGCGCCGGCACTTCTGATGCACCTATTCCAGGAGGGAAATGATTCCGTCCGGATGATCGCAGCCAAGATCTTCGGCCATCTCCATGCCGTAGAAGCCATTCCCGTCGTGACGGATTTATTGTACGATTCGAATCCCAACGTGCGTTGTGCGGCCCTGAACGCGCTGGGGGCGATCGGGGCCCGGGAGGCGCTTCCCCGGATTCGTGAATTTCTGAAAGACCCGGAAGAATGGGTTCGTTTTTCCTCTATCCAGGCCCTGGGGAATCTCCGGGATCAGGCTTCTCTTCCGGCATTGTTGAGCCTTCTCGATGACAATGTTGCAGAATCAACCTGTTGGGTGGCCGTAGAGGCGCTGGGCAGGATCGGGAGTGTTGAGGCACTGCCGAAACTGTTCGCCGCACTTCCCCGCGCCACACCGCTGGTTCAGCACCAGATCGTGCATCACCTCGTCCGGATTGCCTTACAGAACAACGAAGAGGATGCATGGCGGGTGGAGGCTTTCGCTCCCTATGAAAGCTATTTTATTGCAGCCCTGAAAAGCCCGCAGAAGGAGGTCCAGGACTCTGCGGTCCAGGGGCTGGAATGGATCGGGACCGCCGGTGCCGTCATCCCGCTTCTGACCTTCGCCCGGGCCCTTCATGAATATGCAGAAGAAGACCGCGTCAATGCTGTTCGAAAGACCTTGACGGTGATCGGCGAGCCGGATGAACTGATTCGTCTCCTTTCAGAATCGGATTGCACGGGTGCTCCGGACGAACTCGTCTTGAAACTGGCCGGGGATGTCCTGGGGAAGTTGCGCGAATTCCGGGCCGTGCCGGCCATCATTCGGCATCTTGAAGCTCCTCCGGAACCTGTCCGCCGTACGATGGTACGTGCCCTTGGACGCATCGGGGATCCCGGGGCCGGTCCCGCTCTGATCAATCTTTTAGAGGACGGAAACGGACATGTGAGAAAAGAGGCGGCCTTCTCGCTTGGGCGAATCGGTGACGAAGAGGCTGTGCTCCCCCTCTTTGAAGCCCTTGACCGGGAGGAGTTCATGGATGTGCGGGAAACGATCCTTCATGCCCTCGTGGCCATCGGCGGCGATCGAGTCAAGGAAAAGTTCCGGGAATTTGTTTTTTATCCCGACCCCGATGTGCAGGCTCTGGCCATTCAGGGAATCGGCCTTTTAGGGGACGATGAGGCATGTGATCACCTGATTGCCAATCTGGGGAACGAAAACGAACGGATTCGTCTCAAGGTTGTCGAATGTCTGGGCAGGATTGATTGCGACCGGATGATGGAACCCTTGATTCACTCCCTGAACGACGAGAGTGAACAGGTCCGTCTGGCCGCCGTAGCGGTTCTGGCAGCGCATCCTTCAACGTCGGTCGTCCGTTCTTTGATCGGTTCCCTGTATGACGACAGTCATTGGGTTGCCTTCAAGTCCGCCGATGCACTGGGGCGGATCGGCGACCCCGTGGCGGTGGAAACCATGATGGCCCTTCTGCAGACAACCGATGATGTTGCTTTGAAGATTGCACTGGGTCGGGCTTTGAAGAAAATCGGTGATCCGCGTTCCGAGACGATTCTGCGCAGGATGGCGCTGGATCCGAATCCGGATATTCGTGCGCTTTTTTCGGGAAATGGGGAGTAATCCGTTGGTTATGTCGCCTTCCGTGAAAAAGGATGTAAAATCCCGTCCGGTGCCGATGTTGGAGAGGATACGGATTGATAAAAAATCCTTCCGGAATCTCCGGCAGATCATCTATGAACGTTCCGGGATCTCTGTGACGGAGGGGAAAGAATATTTACTGGAGAACCGCCTTGCCGACCGGCTGAAAGTAAACCACTGTAAATCCTTTGAGGAGTATGACTATTTCCTCCGTTATGAGCCGGGCGGAGAAGCGGAAATCGTCCGGATGGTGGAGTGTATCACTACCAACGAAACCTACTTCTTCCGGGAGGAGAGTCACTTTACGATGCTTCGGGAGGAAATTCTTCCACAGTTGGCTGAACAGAAAAGGTTCCGGGTGAACCCGTTAATCCGGATCTGGAGTGCCGCTTCCTCCACGGGGGAGGAGCCGTACACGATCTCCATCGTTGTGGAAGAGGCAAAACGGAACTTGTCAGGTGTGCGGGTGGAGATCCTTGCCAGTGATATCAATGATGCGGTGATCCGGTCCGCCCGTCGCGGGATTTATGAAGAAAATTCCGTCCGCCATATCCCGCCGGACATTCGAACGCGATATTTCAGCAAAGAGGGTGCCCGTTATCGTCTGGACGAGAAGATCAAGTCGCAAGTCCGTTTTGTCCATCTGAATCTGGTAGACAAGAACCGGCTGCGAAGTGCATCCGGGATGGATATTATCTTCTGCAAAAATGTCTTGATCTATTTTGATCCGGTCATGAAGAAGAAGGTCGTTGAGTCGCTCTATGATTCCCTGCTGCCGGGCGGATATCTCCTGATCGGCAGATCGGAAGCCCTCCATGATATTTCACGGGCCTTCCGACCGATGAAGATGAAAAACGGTCTGGTCTATCGGAAGGAATAGCTCCATTGTTTCTTCAGACGGGAGAACGCAGATTCTGCCGGGGGATATACATCGAAGATCCGTTGCAATGTTCAAAGCGGTACCGGAAGAAAAACAGAATCGATTTTCTGGAAAGGGCTTCTCATGGCAACTCGAATTTTGGTCGTGGATGACGACAACATCACACGAAAGTTTGTCAGCTTCATTCTGAGGTCGGAAGGTTTTGAGGTCATTGCAGCGCAGGATGGAATGGAGGCCCTGGAGATGATGGGCGGGACGGAGGTGGATCTGGTTATCACCGATCTCAATATGCCGAAGATGGATGGGGCCGAACTGATCCGGACGATCCGGAACGGGTCCGTGCAGCCCGATTTGCCGATCATCATGTTGAGTACGGAAGCGGATGAAGAAAGCCGGGACCTTGTTTTTCAGGCCGGTGTGTCGGATTACATGATCAAGCCTGTATCACGGAAAGAGCTGACGGACAAGGTTCGGGATTGTGTGAAGAATTGACGGGAGGACTGCACCGATGATGAATACC
This sequence comes from Deltaproteobacteria bacterium, assembly GCA_013151235.1. Lineage (NCBI taxonomy): Bacteria > Pseudomonadati > Myxococcota > Myxococcia > Deltaproteobacteria bacterium. The sequence goes on from JAADIO010000025.1 coordinate 17,046, forward strand.
GATATTGATGTCCTGGTGGTGGATGATTTCCCGACCATGCGGAAGATCATCATGAACCTGCTCAAGCAGCTCGGCTTCAAAAAGATCAAGGAAGCCGAAAATGGTGAGCATGCCCTGTCCGTTCTCCGGGCGGATCATGTCGATTTTGTCATTACGGACTGGAACATGCCGAAGATGAGCGGGATCGATCTGTTGAAATCGATCCGGGCCGATACCGGTCTCAAGTCGATGCCGGTTC
>JAADIO010000026.1 GCA_013151235.1 Deltaproteobacteria bacterium
CTGCGTGTTCCAGCGCTTCGATCGTCCGGGTATCCGCCCCCTTTGCGGCTTCTGCCCTTTCGTTATGGGAAAACTCCAGGTTGGTCCCGTCTAGGGGGAATCCGTCGAATTTCCGGGTGAGGTCGAAAAGAGCAGCGTCCCCTTCCCGGCTGACCCGGTCGAGGATCTTCTGTACGGTATCGAGGACCTGCGGCGGAATCTCTCCACCCCGCCGTCGAAAGCGCCGAAGTTCCTCGTCGAATCCGGCGGCGGTTGCATCAAGTTTCTTCATCTTGGAATAGGGTCCTTTCGCTTCAGATGAGTTGATGGTGTCGTAAAAAGTCACGAAGCCCTTCGACCCTTCGGCCGGCTCAGGACAGGCGTACTCAGGGCGAACGGTGTAAGTTATTGATATTCTGTTCGTGTGGTTCGACCGGCTCACCATGCTCGGTAGCTTGTCGAACCATGAACGGAACCCGGAAAACGACTTTTTACGAGTTCATCATGAGTTGATAACCTTTCAATACATCCGTCAGCTTCTCCCGTGTCCCCTCTCCCATCGGGCAGAGGGGGAGCCGGAAGGTCTCTTCGCATTTCCCCATCAGGTGCAGGGCGGTCTTGACCGGCAGGGGGTTGGTCTCCAGGAACATGGCCCCCGTGAGATCGAGAAGTTTGTAGTGAAGCTTCCGGGCGGTATTGAGATCCCCCCGGAAGAAGGCGCTCACCATCTCCGACATATCCTTCGGCGCCGTATTGGCGACGACGGAGATGACCCCTCGTCCGCCGATGGCGAGGGTCGGCAGGACGGTGAAGTCGTCCCCCGAGAGGACGAGAAACCCCTCCGGGCTCTGATCGATGATCCGGCTGATCTGGTGCAGATCGGCCGAGGCCTCCTTGATACCGATAATCTCCCCGATCTTTGAAAGACGCGCCACCGTCTCGGGCAGGATGTTCAGTGAGGTTCTCCCCGGCACGTTATAGAGGACGAGGGGGAAGGCGGTCTCTTCAGCGATTTTCCTGTAGTGCTGATAGATCCCCTCCTGGCTGGGCTTGTTGTAGTAGGGGGAGATGAGCAGCGCCCCGTCGGCGCCGGCCTTCTTCGCCGCCCGGGTCAGGTCGATCGTCTCCGCCGTGGAGTTGGAACCGGTTCCCGCCAGGACCGGAACCCGTCCGTTGACCGCTTCCACGGTGATCCGGATCACCTCCTTGTGTTCCTCGTGGGTCAGGGTGGCCGACTCACCGGTGGTGCCGCAGGGGACGATCCCGTTGACCCCGTTCTCGATGAGAAAGGTGATCAGGCCGCGCAGGGCCTTTTCGTCGATTGAACCGTCTTGCCGAAAGGGGGTGATGATTGCAGGGAGTGTGCCGTGAAACATCTCTTCTCCTTTGTGATAAAAACTTTACGATTCTTTCAGGGTAACCCGGATCCCTCCGATCCCCCAGGCGAAAAGGTTGTACGTTGATGCGGCGCAGAAACCGAGAAAGGCCCCGATCAGGCCGTAGAGCATCGGGATCAGGACCAGCGCGCCGATCCAGGGGATGGAGCCGAAGAGGAGAAGCCGGCTTTCGGGAAGGAGCGAAAGACCGGCCGCGCCTACGGCGGCGAACAAAATACCAAAGACCAGGCCGATGACGGCATGAATCATGAAAGCAAATTTCACCAGGGACCAGACCCCGACCCGTTGAATCTCCGCAACGTGAAACGAAGCGGGAGGCGGAGGGACGGTCTTTCTCTCCGGTTCTGCTGCTCCGCAGTAGGCACAGTAAAGGGCCTTTGGTAACATCTCTTTTCCGCAGGCGGCGCAGTAGGCGGTTGGATCGGACATTTCAGTTCTCTCCTCGCTCCCCCTTTTACGAAAGAGAGGAACAGATTTGCGTTACATTTCTTCTCTATCGTCGGATTTCAATGATTCCCCTAAAGACCTCTTCCGCCGGGCCGGTGAGGATCACCCGGTTGTCTTCTCTCCAGTCGATCCGCAGCGTGCCGCCGGCGAGGTGTACCCGAACCTTCCTGCCTGTCCATCCGTTCAGGACGGCGGCCACCGTTGCGGCACAGGCGCCGGTCCCGCAGGAAAGGGTCTCCCCCGTTCCCCGTTCCCAGACCCGCATCTTCAGCTCCCGGTCGTTGATCACCTGGACGAATTCTACATTTGTTCGGTTCGGAAACAGGGGATCGGTCTCGATGCAGGGACCGACCTTTTCCACCGGAAACTGTTCCAGGTCGTCCACACCGATGATGCAGTGGGGATTTCCCATGGAGACACAGGTGATTTTCCATTCCTTTCCGGAAAACTCCACCGGTTGTGAGATGACCCTGCTTTCCATGCGGACGGGAATTTGTGGACCGTCGAGGATCGGCTCGCCCATGTCGACGTCGACTTCCTTTTCCCGGATCACCGGGGTCATGATTCCTGCTGCGGTTTCCACGGTGAGGGTTTCTTTCGTTGTAAGATTGCGCTCCTTGAGGTATTTTGCAAAGCAGCGGATCCCGTTGCCGCACATCTCCACTTCGGAGCCGTCGGTATTGAAGATCTGCATCCTGAAGTCGGCCGATTCCGAGGGCCGGATCAGAAGAAGCTGATCCGCCCCGATCCCGAACTTCCGGTCACAGAGGCGGCGGGCCTGTGCAATCACCGGCGCAGGGTCGATGCTGCGGGCATCGATCACAATGAAGTCGTTGCCTGTCCCCTGCATCTTGGTAAAATCGATCTTGAACACGATTTCTCCGGGCCTCCCGAATTCAAAAAACTATCATATTCTCTCCCGGAATCAAAGAGTTTTTGTGCCCGTCCTCAGTGCAGACACCGGGAAAGTTTGGCGAATTCCTTGATGGAGAGGGTCTCGGCCCTTCTCCGGGGGTCGATCCCTGATGCGGCAAAAGCGGTATCGAGTTGTTCCGGGGAAAAGGAGCCGGCGCCGAGGAGAGAATTCCGAAGGGTTTTTCGCCGTCGGGCAAAGGCCGCACGTACAAAGCAAAAGAACCGCTCTGGGTCGGAAACCGCAACCGGGGGCTCTTTATGCCGGGTGAGGCGGAGCAGAGCGGAATCGACCTCCGGCACAGGGTAGAAAGCGGTTCTCGGGACGGCGTATACGATTTCCGCCGCCATATAATACTGAACGGCGATACTGAGGGATCCGTATTTTTTTGTTCCCGGTCCTGCGGCAATCCGTTCGGCTACCTCTTTCTGAAGCATCACCAGGATCAGGGAAAAACGCCGGATCGACCGGAGCAGGTGCATCAGGATCGGGGTGGAGATATAGTAAGGAAGGTTGGCGATGACCTTCACTCCGGTTTCGGGGAGATCCCCCATATCGTATTTCAGGATGTTCTGATGAAGAAGGTTGAGATTTTTCCGGTCTTTGAAACGTTCGGCCAGGTAGGCGTAAAGGGCGGGGTCGATTTCCAATGCGATGACCTTTCCCGCCGAACGGGTCAGCGGGTCCGTTAAAATACCGGAACCCGCTCCGATTTCCAGAACCACGTCATCGGGCTGCACCGATGCCCGTGAGAGAATTTCGTGAAGGATTTCTTCTTCCCGGAGAAAATTCTGCCCCAGTCTTTTGTTGATGCGGAAGTGGAGTTGGCGAAGTTTTTTCGGGATTTTCATCATGAAATAACGTAACATCTTCCCGATGAGGAGTCCAGTTTCATTCGTGAGCGGGAATCTCGTTCATGTAATTACGGATCGTTTTGTATTGACAATAACTTCGTGGATCTGGTTATAATAAAAGCATCACATCGCTCATCCACTCGGCCTGTTTACCATGAAAAAATCAATCCGGATACTGATTATTCATTCCGATCCCGATATTTCGGAAAGTATTGCGCAGATGCTTGCCGGTGAAGGGTATGAGGTTCGGGACTGTCTGGAGAGTGACTGTGCCGTTGCCCTTCTTAAAAAGGATCTGTACCATTTTGTTCTGGTGAGTACGACCCTTCCTGAGGAGGTCCAGCTTCCGTTGATGGATTTTATTAAAAAATATTGCCCCGACACGATGACCATTCCGATCTCTTGGCATGCCGTGTTGAAATCGGCCGTGGAGGCCCTCCATACGGCGCCTCCGGATATCGGCAGCGGCAGTGTCAAGGCAATGAAGATGACGATCGAGCGGCTCTCCAGAACAATTCTGCGGCGGAACAGCGAAACGGAAAGCCGGAAAAAGGCGATGATCATGGCTCAGGACCTGCAGGAATCGAACCTGCGGCTCATGGAACTGGACCGGAAAAAGACCAGCTGTCTTGCCGTGGCCACGCATGAAATGCGGACGCCCCTGACGATTATCAGCGGGTACATGCGGATGTTAATGGATGAATCATTCGGTCCTTTGAACGAAAAGCAGATTCACCTGATACAGGAGTCGAGGAATAATTGCGAGCGTCTTCTCGATCTGGTGAATTCCATGCTTGATCGTTGCCGGCTGGAGTCCGGGAGCATGGAGTATGACTTGCAGGAGGGGCCCTATCTGGAGTTGATTCACCGGGTGATGGGGCGAATGCAGCACTATATCGAAAAAAACGGTCTTTCGGTTCAGCTGGATCTTCCGGAGGAGGAGATTCGGATTCCCATTGACGAGAATGCCATTGAGCAAGCCCTGGTTAATCTTGTAACGAATGCCGTAAAGTTCACGACGGCACCTGGTGAGATTATCCTCCGCTGCCGCCTGCGTCCGGACGGTGTCTTGACGCAGGTGATCGATTCCGGGGTGGGGATTGACCCGGGTGAAATCGATCAGGTCTTCAACGAGTTTAACAAGGTCGGAAATAAGTATGGTGCGAAAAAAGGAGCCGGTCTGGGGCTTTCCATCTGCAAGAAGATTATTACCTTGCATCGTGGCGAGATCTGGGTGGAGAGCGAACCTGGAAAAGGGAGTTGCTTTTTCTTTCTGCTTCCTCTGGGGGCAACGAACCGGGCATCTCGAAAGTAATGGTTGTTTAGAAAGTTTGCACATTAGGAAATTAAATTCTCTTTTTGGGAAAATATTTTCCATAATTGGGAAAATATTTTCCTTTTTTTTTGTGGAGCGGAATTTTTTTCTACATGGGAGCAAAAATTTCGCTTGTTTTTCACAGAGTTAACATTTGTCAACTTTTATATTTTTTGTTACTTGAGTTTGTGTTACAATAACAAGATAAATGCTGTTATGACTTTGGTTTCTTCGGTAGGTTTTTTGTGATTCCTACTTAATAGATAGGGAAGATGTTAATGATCGAGGATACCCGCATTCTGATCATCGATGATGAGATCGAAATCTGTAATTATCTGAAGACCCTGGTTTCCCAGTTCGGATTCCATGCCGACTTCGCGACAAACGGTCGAGAGGGGCTGAAGATGATTCAACGGGAAAAGCCGGACCTTGTGATTCTCGATGTCGTCATGCCCGGGATGGACGGGATCGAGGTTCTCAAGAAGATCAAAGAGAACGGCATCGATACGAGTGTCATCATGCTTTCCGGTCATCGTCAGACGAGTACCGTCGTCGGGGCGATGAAGTTCGGCGCCGCCGACTTTCTAAACAAGCCTTTCGATCCTGATGAATTAGAGATTACCATCAACAAGGTGTTGGAAAAACGGGAACTCATCTCGGAGGTCAAACGGCTCAAAAAACAGGTGAACGACCAGACCGGCGGCCAGATCCTTTTCGGTAACAGTGAGAAGATGGCGGCCATCAAGGAGGTTATCGATCAGGTGGCGGATACCGACATCACCGTCCTCATCCGGGGAGAAAGCGGTACCGGCAAGGGGTTGATCGCCCGTTTTCTCTATATGAATTCCACCCGTCAGGATCAGCACTTTGTCAAGGTAAATTGTGCGGCTCTGCCGGACGAACTGCTGGAGAGCGAACTCTTCGGTTATGAACGGGGGGCTTTTACGGGGGCTCACAAGAAAAAACCAGGGAAGTTCGAGTATGCCAATCACGGGACGATTTTTCTCGATGAGATCGGGGAAATCCATCCTTCCCTGCAGGCGAAACTGCTCCAGGTCCTGCAGGATGGAGAATTCTCGCCCCTTGGGAGCGAGCGGGATGTACGGGTCGATTCGCGGGTGATCGCCGCAACGAACCGGGACCTGGAGGCAGAGGTTGCCAACGGGAAATTTCGGGAGGACCTTTATTTTCGTCTGAACGTCGTATCGATCCTGGTCCCTCCGTTGCGTGAACGGCTGGAAGAGATCCCTGTTTTGACGGAACATTTCCTGCAGAAGTATAATCTTAAATATAACAAGTCTTGTCGGAATATTTCCAGCGAGACCCTGGATCGCTTCATGCGCTACGATTGGCCCGGCAACGTCCGGGAATTAGAGAATATGATCAAGCGGGTGGTGGTTCTCGGTAGCGAAAAACCGATTCTGACGGAATTCCGCCTGAAGGAAGAAGAGGGTCATGCAGCGGATCTTTCGGGAGACACGGCGTTGTATTCGGCGGGATCGGCAGCGCAGCGCCCCCAATCCTTTCTCGATGCTCTCCTGAACGGACAGGAGGAATATACACTGCGGGATGTCAGCAAGATCGCTTCAAAGAAGGCGGAGAAGGCATTGATTGAGCGGGTTCTCAAACAGACGAACTGGAATCGGAAAAAGACGGCGGAGATCCTGAAGGTCAGCTATAAGGCCTTGCTTTATAAGATTAAAGAGAATAAAATAGACAAATTTAACTCGTTATGATTAGGTCGATTTTTGTTGTGGGAGCCTGCACAAAAGGAGGAAGAGTCATGAAACGGATTCTGCTGTTGCTGATGGCCTGCGGGTTGGGGATCTGGGGATGTGCAACGACGGGGAGGACGCCGAAGGCCCCGACGGATCAACAGGCGGCGGTCACCGCTCCCGAGGAATATATCATCGGTCCGGAAGATATCCTTGTGATCTCCGTCTGGAAGGATGATACCCTGACGACGGAGGCGGTGGTTCGTTCCGACGGGAAGATCTCCGTTCCGTTGATCAATGACGTTCAGGCAAGCGGGCTGACCGTTTTGCAGTTGAAGGATGAGATTACCAAACGCCTCAAGGAATTTGTCCCCGGTGTGGATGTGACGGTCATCGTTAAACAGATGAACAGCAACAAGGTCTACATCCAGGGGGAGGTGACCCGGCCCGGTCCCCAGGATTTCAACGGGGAGTTGACGGTCATCCAGGCCCTGGCACTGGCGGGGGGGTTGACCCCCTATGCGAAAGGAAGTTCGATCATTATTCTCCGGGCCGATGGGCAAAAGCGCCTGTTTAACTACAACCAGGTCATCAAGGGGAAAAACCTGAAACAGAACATCCGGCTGCGGCGGGGAGATACGATCATTATACCTTAATGACAGGGACTGCCTGTTAACGGCTCGCTCAATGTAGAGGAATAAAGAATGGAACAACAGAATGTTATGGACATCAAGGATCTGGGGCGAATTCTCCGAAAACGAAAATGGACGATCCTGATTCCGGCGGTTTCCCTCTTTATAGTGATTGCCCTGGTTGCCTATCTGTTGCCGGCGATCTACAAGTCGGAGACGATGATCCTGATTGAAAACCAGAAGATCCCTACGGACTATGTCCAGTCCACGGTGACCTCGGAGGTGGAGGAACGGCTGAACGTCATCAATCAGCGGTTGATGAGCCGGACAAGGCTGGAAAAGATTATTAACAAGTTTAACCTTTATCCGGAATACCGGAAAGACTGGACGCGTGAAGAGATCATCAACAAGATGCGGGAAGATATCAATCTTGAAGTCGTCTCGGCGGAAGGGGTGGACAAGAAGAGTGGCAGGCCGGTGACTTTTACGGTGGCATTCAAACTCTCTTATGAGGGAAAAGATCCGGCCACCGTTCAGAAGGTTTGCAGCGAACTGGCCTCTTTCTATATCGAAGAAAATCTCAAGCTTCGTGTCGACACCAGTGCCATGACGACCCGTTTTGTCTCCGACGAGATGAAAAAAATGGAAGAGGAGATCCGGAAGGTCGGAAAGACGATTGCTGAATACAAAGAGAAACACCAGAACGAGCTTCCCGAACAGCTCATGGTGAACATGCAGAATTTAGACCGATATGAGCGGTATCTGGAGACGAATCACCGGGATCTGCAGAATGCGAAGTCCAGTCTTGTCTTTCTCCGGGGGCAGCTTGCGGAAACGGATCCCGATGCTACAATGATCTCCAGCTACGGCAAACGGGTCCTTTCTCCCAAGGAACAGTTGGAACTCGATCGGACCCAGTTGATCACCCTTGAGTCAAAACTTTCTCCCCATCATCCCGATGTCCTGGCCATGAAGAAAGAGATCGCCCGCCTGGAGAAGGAAGTGCAGACCGATGATGTGGACACCCTGAAACAGAGCCTTAGTGAAAAGGAGGCCGAACTGGCAACGCTTCGAGCCAAATACAGCGGGAAGCATCCTGATGTGATCCGTGTTTCCGGTGAAGTGCGGGATCTGAAAAACCGGATACAGCAGATTCGGAAGACCCAGGGTGGCGAGGCTTCCGAGTATGCCGTGGACCCGACCAACCCGGCCTACATCAGCCTGCAGACCCAGATCGAATCGAAGAAACTCGAGATCGTCTCTTTGCAGCAGCAGGAAAAGCAATACAAGAAAGTGATCGAATTCTACCAGCAACGGATCGCAAATACTCCGACCGTGGAGAAGGCCCTGGCAGCGTTGCAAAGCGACTATGATGTGGCCCGGACCAATTACCAGGAACTGATGAACAAAGAAACCCAGGCGAAGATCTCCGAAAGCATGGAGAATCGCCAAGAGGCGGAGCGGTTTACCATTATTGATCCCGCCCAGCTTCCGGAGGAGCCCTACAAGCCGAACCGGATGGCGATTCTCTTCATCGGCCTGATCCTCGGGGTCGGTGCCGGGGCAGGCTCGGGTTTCCTTGCTGAATATATGGATCAGTCCTTCTCCAGCGTGGAGGATCTGCGGAGTTTCTCCGAATTACCCGTTCTGGCTGTAATCCCGAAGGTGGTGACCGGGGACGAGATCCAACACCGGAAGAAACGGCGCCGCATCCTCTTCGCCTCTTTGCTGATTATCCTCGTTGCGCTTTTAGTGGTGGTACAGATCTTCTTCTTTAAATTTGATATCTTTTTCATTAAACTTTTTCGGGAGGCTCGGAAGTTTCCCATCCAGTAACGAAGAGTCAATGTATGATGAAGTCGTAAAAAGTCCACCTGTCCCTTCGATGGCTTCGGCCAGCTCACCATGCTCGGAAGCCTGTCGAACCATAGAATGGAACCCGGGGAATGACTCTTTTTACGAGACCATCAATGTATAGGCTGGACGGGCTTTTGCTGAAGTTGTGATGGATAAGAATTGAGAAGTGCCGGATGAACGATGAAGTTTTTAAGATTTTCATTCCAGTCCAGAAAAATCCTCCTGTTTCTCTGCGAAGGGGGACTGATCTTTTCATCGGTCATGGCCGGGGTCTATCTGCGGTTGGGGACCTTTCAATACGAATCGGTGGTTCTCAAGGCATTCGTGACCGTTTCGGTCTGCCTGGTTTGTCTCTATTATACGGACCTCTACAATATCCGGATTATCCGGGATTTACGGGAACTGTTGTTTCGCCTGATTCAGGCACTGGGGGCGTCGTCGATTCTTCTGGCCGGGATCTATTATCTTTATCCGCAACTCATCATCGGCAGAGGGATTTCCCTGATTGCAGCGGTCATTATTTTCTTTTCGATCTTCACTTGGCGTCTGCTTTACCGGTGGTTTCTCATGTCCCGGGGGATGGAGGAGAATATCCTCATTATCGGCACGACTCCCCTGGCCTTTGCCCTGGCCGGGGAGATCTCGACCCACAGGACCCTGGGATACCGGGTGATCGGTTTTATCGGAGAGGAAGCCGGTGTGTCGGTCGGAAATCCTGTGGAATTGCCGGTACTGGGGACCTGCAACGACATTCCGGAGGTTGTTAAGAAATACGCCATTAGCAGAATCATTGTTTCCGTCAGTGAGCGGAGAGGGAAACTCCCGATGGATGTTCTTCTGAAATGCAAGATGGGCGGTGTGGAAATTGACGAAGGGGTCGGTTTTTATGAATGGATTACCGGCAAGATTCTCGTGGACAAACTGCGACCGAGCTGGTTGGTTTTCTCCTCCGGATTCAAAAAGGACCAGCTGACCCGGGTCTCCAAACGAGTCAGTGAGATGATCCTTTCTTTCATGCTGCTCCTCTTTTTGATGCCGCTGGTGATTTTTATTGCCCTGTTGATCAAGATCGAAAGCCGGGGGCCGGTCTTCTTTAAGCAGGAGCGGGTCGGCGAACATGGAAGGACCTTTGTCCTCTACAAGTTTCGTTCCATGCGTGAGGATGCGGAAGAAAAGACCGGACCGGTATGGGCGGAAGGCGAAGACGGGCGGGTCACCCGGGTCGGGAAAATTCTACGGAAGATAAGATTGGATGAGATCCCGCAGTTATGGAATGTTCTCAAGGGAGATATGAGCATTGTCGGTCCGCGTCCTGAACGGCCTTTTTTTGTGGAACAGCTCTCCCGGGAGATCCCCTTCTATAATGAACGACATTCCGTGAAACCGGGGATTACCGGTTGGGCCCAGGTCCGTTATGAATACGGCGCCTCGGTAGAGGATGCGCTGGAAAAGCTGCAGTACGATCTTTTTTACATCAAGCATATGTCCCTTCTGCTTGACCTGGAGGTGATCATTGATACTTTAAAGGTGGTCTTTCTCGGTAGGGGAGCAAGGTGACGTCGAACAGGGATTGAATAGCAACCTCTTTTCTGGAGAATCAAGCGATGAGCAAAATCGAAGAAGCGCTGAAAAAAGCGAAGCAGTCTCGAGAAAAAGGTGGGACCTCCGAGGTTCCGGCCTCGGAGGTATTCCTGGAAGGTTCGCCGGAGTACACCCGGACCCGCTTCCAGGAGGTCGATCCGAAACAGGTGGAGGCAAACCGGATTGTTACGTTATCGGGAGAGTCCACACGCGTGACCGAGCAGTATCGTATGCTCCGTACCCAGATCCTCCAGAAAACCGAGGGGTGTGGGGATAACTGCCTCATGGTCACCAGTTCCGTCGATGGGGAAGGGAAGAGCACGACTGCAATCAATCTTGCCGTGGCCATTGCCAAGGAGGTCCATAAGACGGTGCTTCTTGTGGATGCCGACCTGCGGCGTCCGTCGATTCATAAATATCTCGGACTTACGCCGGAGCAGGGGCTGTCTCACTATCTTCTTGAGAGTGTTCCCCTGGAGGATCTCCTGATCCGGACCGGTGTGGAAAAGCTGAGCTTTCTGCCGGCCGGCAGTCCCATGGTCGATTCCACCGAAATCCTGCGTTCCACCCGGATGCAGGAGCTGATCCGGGAGGTGAAGGAGCGCTACAAGAATCGTTATGTGATCTTCGATACGACCCCGCTGCTGCAGACGGCCGACTCCTGTGTCCTTGCCCAGTTTATGGACGGAATTATATTTGTCGTCCAGGCGGAAAAGACCCCTCGCAAGGAAGTTGCCGAAGCCTTGAAACTGCTGGATGGACGGAATGTTCTCGGAGTGGTGATGAACAATCTTGCCGTGACGGAGAAGCACTATCAATATGAGACTTGACCGACATACTTACAGGGGTATGCTTGCCGAATAACAGAGGCGTGAGAGGGGGGCTTCCCCCATGGATGTACCATGTATAGTCAATTTTATAATTTCAAAGAGAAACCCTTTTCCCTGACCCCGGATCCGGAGTTTCTCTATCGGAGCCGGGCACACAAACGGGCGCTTGCCTACCTGGAATACGGTATTCGGGATCCTTCCGGATTTACCTGTATTACAGGCGAGATCGGCGCCGGCAAGACCACGCTGCTGCGGGTTTTTCTCAACCAGATGGAGGGGCAGGTCCGGATCGCCAGGGTCTTTAATACCAAGGTGACCTCACGGCAGCTTTTAGAAATGATCCTCCAGGATCTGGGAGTTACCTGCAAGGGGATGAGCAAGACGGAGATGATCGATGCTCTGAACCGTCATCTGATTGAGACCTTTGCCGAAGGTGACCGGGTGGTCCTCCTGATTGATGAGGCCCAGAACCTGAACGTCGATCTTCTCGAAGAGATTCGTCTCCTGTCGAACCTGGAGACGGAAAAGGCCAAACTGCTCCAGATTATCCTGGTGGGGCAGTCGGAACTCCGGGAACTCCTCCAGTTACCGAAACTGGAACAGTTCCGGCAGCGGATCACGGTCAACTACCATATCCAGCCTCTCGATTCGGCGGAGACGACGGCCTATATCCACCATCGTCTCCGGGTTGCCGGGCGGGGTGAGCCGCTGGTTTTTCCCGGGGCGGTATTGAAGGTTATTCATCATTATTCGCGGGGGGTTCCCCGCCTAATCAATGTAATCTGTGATGCCCTGCTGCTGTATGGTTTCGTGGAAGAGAAACCACAGCCCGATGAAGGGATGATTCGGGAGGTTGTGAAGGACCTGTTGCAGGACGGAACTTTGAAGGATCCGGAGAAGATCCTTCGGGACAAGGAAGAGGCAGCGGCCGTCCGACAGGGTGCGGCCGGAATGCTCACGACCCTGCGGGAGAAAGTGCGGACCCTGGAACGGCAGCAGGAGGTTTTCGAAAAGACCCTGAAGGGGTTGGTCGGCAACAACCGGTTCCTTGAAGAAAAAAGCTCCGAGCTGCTCCGTCGGTTTGAAGAACTCCATCGCAGAGAACAGGCGCTGGCGGTGAAGCAGGAACAACTGAAACAGAAGGAAAGCGAATTGCTCCGGCAGGAAAACAGGTTACCCGGTTATCTGCCGATCATAGAAGGGGAAAAGCATGAGTAATGCGCAGGACCTGGAAAAGAAATTTAGGTACTCTATCCGTCAGGGAACGCTGCATGCCGGTATCATCGGGCTGGGTTATGTGGGTCTTCCTCTGGCTATGGAGTTTGCCCGGGCCGGCTACCATGTGACGGGGATCGACCTGGACGATGAAAAGGTCCGCCGGATCCGGGCCGGCAAATCCTATATTCCCGACGTGGAGGGGCATGAACTCCAGGCGTTGGTCACGAAGGGGCGGCTGACGGCCACCACCGACTATTCCGTTCTGAAGGATCTCGATACCGTGAACATCTGCGTTCCCACCCCGCTCCGGAAGACGAAGGACCCCGACGTCTCCTACATCGTCAATGCTGTGGAGCATGTCGCACAATATTTGCACCGGGGTCAATTGATCGTTCTGGAAAGCACGACCTACCCGGGGACGACGGAGGAACTGGTGCTGCCGATGCTACAGGAGAAAGGACTGAAGGTGGGCAGCGACTTCTGCCTGGCCTTTTCACCGGAACGGGTCGATCCCGGGAATGAAAAATATCAGACCCGCAACACGCCGAAGGTCGTCGGCGGGGTGACCGGACGCTGCAACCGGATCGCTGCCGCTTTTTATGCAGAGGCGATTGACAGGGTGGTCTCCGTCTCCTCCCCGAGAGTGGCCGAGATGGTCAAGCTGCTGGAGAATACCTTCCGGAGCGTCAATATCGGGCTCGTAAATGAGCTTGCTCTCATGTGCGACAAGATGGGAATCGACGTTTGGGAGGTCATCGATGCAGCGGGGACCAAGCCGTTCGGTTTCATGCCCTTTTACCCCGGCCCGGGGTTGGGAGGACACTGTATCCCCATTGATCCCTTCTATCTTTCATGGAAAGCCAAACAGAGCGGTTTCGAGCCCCGTTTTATCGAACTGGCCGGGGAGGTCAACGGGAAGATGCCTCACCATGTGGCGACCAAGGTCATGGATGCCTTGAATATGCATGAAAAGAGCCTGAAGGGGTCGAAGGTTCTCGTATTGGGTGTGGCCTATAAAAAGGATATCGACGACCTGCGGGAATCTCCGGCCCTTGATATCATTAAACTTTTGCAGGACAAGGGGGCGAAGGTCTCCTTTTCCGATCCCTTTATCCCGAGAGTTGCCCTGGACGGGGCCCGGCCGCTTCGGTCCGTTGCGCTTAACCGGAAGATGATCGTCACCTATGATTGCGTCCTGATTATCACCGATCACAGCGCCATTGATTATCGGGAGATTGTGAAGGAAGCTAAATTAGTGGTGGATACCCGGAATGCCCTCAAGGGAATTGCGGGAAAGAATATCGTTCGGCTTTGAAAGGTCTTATGAAAAAAACAGTCGAAGAGGCGATGACCGGCCATCGGAAGATGGTCGAGGCCGTGAAGGGGTTGCAGGGAAAGATTGTGGAGGTCGCAGAGATCATTGCACGCTCCCTCCGGCAGGGAGGGAAGGTCCTGGTCATGGGAAACGGAGGATCGGCGGCCGATGCCCAACACCTTGCGGCGGAATTCGTCGGCCGGTTCCTCCGGGAGAGGAAGGCCCTTCCAGCGATCTCCCTGAGCACGGATACATCAATCCTGACGGCGTTGGGGAACGACTACGGATACGACGCCGTTTTTCTCCGCCAGGTTGAAGCGCTGGCCGTGTCCGGGGATGTGGTGATCGGGATCTCGACGAGCGGCAACTCGGAAAATGTGATCCGTGCCCTGGAGAAGGCAAACAAGATCGGTTGTTCCACCATCGGTCTGGCCGGCGGAGAGGGGGGCGCCATCGCCGGTGCGGTTGATCTTTCCCTTGTTGTGCCTGTGCCGGATACGCCCCGGATCCAGGAGGGGCATATCCTGATGATCCATATCCTCTGTGACCTGGTGGAACAGGAGTTTGTATGAGAGTACTCGTGACGGGGGGCGCGGGTTTTATCGGATCGACCCTTGTGGATCGTCTTCTCGAACGGGGTGACTCCGTGATCTGTCTCGACTCCTTTGATGATTTCTACGATCCGTCCATCAAACGGTGCAACCTTGAGATGGTTTCCAACCATCCGGGATTTACCCTGCTTACAGGGGATATCCGGGATAATGCCGTGATGAAGAAGGTGATGGATGACCTCTCTTTTGATGCCGTCATTCACACGGCGGCCCGGGCCGGGGTCCGGCCCTCCATCGAACAGCCCGCCCTCTACGAGGATGTCAACATTAAAGGAACGATGAATCTTCTGGAACTTGCCCGGCAGGTGCAGCCTGCAAACTTTGTTTTTCTTTCTTCCTCCTCGGTCTACGGTGTGAACAGGAAGGTTCCCTTTTCCGAGACCGATCCCGTCGACCATCCGATCTCTCCCTATGCAGCGACCAAGAAAGCCTGCGAGCTGATCTGCCATACCTATCATCATCTTTACGGCCTCAACATCACCTGCGTCCGGCCCTTTACCGTTTACGGCCCGCGGCAGCGGCCGGAGATGGCGATTCACAAATTTACCCGGATGATCGACCGGGGCGAGACGCTCCCCATGTTCGGGGACGGAACCTCCCGACGTGATTATACCTATATCGATGATCTTGTGGACGGGATCCTGCGGGCGTTGGACCGCCCCCTCGGTTATGACGTCATCAATCTCGGAGAACACGACACGATTGCACTGCGGGAGTTGATCGCCCTCATTGAAAAGAATCTTGGAAAGAAAGCGCGGATTGAAAAGTTGCCCGATCAGCCCGGTGATGTGCCGGTGACTTATGCCGACATCACACGGGCGAAAGAAAAATTGGGCTACGCCCCGCAAGTCAAGGTGCCGGAAGGGGTTCGGAAATTTGTAGAGTGGTACCGGGAAAGAAGTGTATAGGGAGGCGGTATGCATATTGCAGTGATAGGAACAGGTTATGTCGGTCTTGTTTCCGGGACTTGCTTTGCCGAGTTCGGCATCAACGTGACCTGTGTGGATAACAACAGGGCGAAAATCGACGCACTGAATGAGGGGAAGGTCCCGATTTATGAGCCCGGTCTGGAGGACATGGTCCAGAAAAATGTCCGGGAGGAGAGGCTTTTTTTTACTACGAACATCCAGGAGGCCGTGGAGAAGGCGTTGGTCATCTTCATTGCCGTAGGCACCCCCCAGGGAGACGGCGGGGCGGCCGATCTTTCCTATGTGGAAGAGGTGGCCCGGGAGATCGGGCGCTACATGAACGGGTACAAGGTGATCGTGGACAAGAGTACCGTCCCCGTCGGAACGGGGAAGCGGGTGGCGAACATTATCCGGGAGAACCAGACCGGTCACTACAGCTTTGATGTTGTCTCCAACCCGGAGTTCCTCCGGGAAGGGTCGGCCATCGAGGACTTCATGCGCCCCAACCGGGTCGTGATCGGGACCTCCAGCGACCAGGCCCAGGCGATCATGAAGGATCTCTACAAACCGCTCTACCTCATCGAGGCCCCCATGCTCTTTACCTCGGTGGAGAGCGCCGAGATGATCAAGTATGCCTCCAATGCCTTTCTGGCCACAAAGATCTCCTTTGTCAACGAGATCGCCAACCTCTGTGAGAAGGTCGGGGCCGATGTCCATCATGTGGCCAAGGGGATGGGGCTTGATGGCCGGATCAGCTCCAAGTTTCTCCACGCCGGCCCGGGGTTCGGCGGTTCCTGCTTCCCGAAAGATACGGCGGCACTGGCCCGGTTAGGCAAGAACCATGAAGTCGAGATGCAGGTGGTCCGGGCTGCGATCCAGGCCAATGAAAGTCAGAAGGAGAAAATGGTGGGAAAGATTACATCCGTTGTGGGCGACCTCGCGGGCAAAACCATCGGGGTTCTGGGACTCTCCTTCAAACCGAATACCGACGACATGCGGGATGCCCCCTCCCTGGTTATCATCAAGGGATTACAACGGCAGGGGGCTTCGATCCGGGCTTACGATCCTGAGGCGATGGAGGCATCGAAGGCCTTGCTGCGCGAGATCGAATATTGTGGCAACCCCTATGAGGTGGCGGACGGCGCCGATGCTCTGGTACTGGTGACGGAGTGGAACCAGTTTCGAATGCTTGATCTGGAAAAGCTCAAAGAATTGCTCAAATCGCCGGTCCTGGTCGATCTTCGGAATGTCTATGAACCGGAAACCCTCCGTGCTGCCGGGTTTACCTATACCTGTGTTGGGAGAGGCTGAAGTTCTGAGGGGCGGAGGGACAAAGGCACAAAGGGGCAAAGGGACATGGGGAAAAGTCAAAGGCGAAAAGCATTCACCACGGGGGACACGAGGAGTCACGGGGGAAAAGATAAAATCAAGGTCAAAAGTGAAAAGCGTCCCGGTTTACCCGGGACGGAAGTTGCTGACCGCTGAGTGCTGAAAGCTTATATAAGGAGAAACCATGGCCAAAACGTTAGTCACAGGTGGCGCCGGGTTCATCGGCTCCCATGTCGTGCGTGAGATGATTCAAAACGGTCTGGAGGTGGTGGTCGTGGACGATCTCTCTTCCGGGAAGAAGGAGAACCTTCCGGACGGTGTGAGCTTCCATGAACTCGATATCACCTCCCCGGAACTGGAAAAAGTCTTTGAATCGGAACGGCCCGATTATGTTCATCACCTGGCCGCCCAGATCAGTGTGGCCGATTCCGTTCGGGATCCCCTCCATGATGCCATGGTCAATGTCGTCGGTTCCGTGAACCTGTTGCAGAACGCAGTGAAGTACGGCGTGAAAAAGTTCATCTTCTCCTCCTCCGGCGGGACCGTTTATGGCGCCACGGAACATCTGCCCGCGGTGGAGGAACTCCCCTTCTCTGCGATGTCGCCTTACGGTGTGACCAAGATCTGCATGGAGTATTATCTTCCCTATTACCGGGCGGAGAAAGGTCTGAACTATACCGTGCTTCGATATTCCAATGTTTATGGACCCCGGCAGGATCCCCACGGCGAGGCAGGGGTGGTGGCCATTTTCTGCCGGACCATGTTGGACGGCCGGACGCCGACGATCAACGGTGACGGAAAATATATCCGGGATTATGTCTATGCCGGGGATGTGGCGCGGGCCAACTTTCTGGCTATTGAAAAGGGGGACCACGACTGCTTTAATATCGGCACCGGTGTCCGGACCGATGTGAACCAGCTCTATCAGGAGATTGCAGCGGTAATCGGTTTTGATCAGGCCCCTCCTCATGGGCCGCACCGGCCGGGAGATCTGCGGGAAAATTATCTCAATGCCTCCAAGGCATCACGTCTCCTCGGATGGGAACCCCGGATTTCTCTGAAAGATGGGCTGGCAAGGACGGTGGACTATTTTCGGAATGGAGGTCGAAGTTGAATCGGGACGGAATCAATCCCGGGATCTTCCGGGCTTATGATATCCGGGGGATCGTGGGCAAAGACCTGGACGGCTCGGTTGCCGAACGGATTGGCCGGGCCTACGGGACCTATGTTGCGGTAAAAGGGGTCCGGACGGTTTCCGTCGGCCGGGACGGCCGGCTGAGCTCGGAGGAGCTTGCTTCCTCCCTGATCGAGGGACTCTGTGCCGCAGGACTGGATGTGATCGATGTCGGACTCTGCCCCACACCGCTGCTCTATTTCTCCCTCTTTCATCTCCCCGTGGACGGCGGGATCATGGTGACGGGCAGTCACAATCCCCCCGACTATAACGGATTCAAGATCTGTGTGGGCAAAGAGACAATCCACGGAGAAGAGATCCAGAAGATCCGGAAGGTTATTGAAGCAGGAAAATTTGAAGAAGGGAAGGGAAAACGGATTTCCGGCGAAATCATCCCCGACTATCTTGCTCATCAACGGAAGAGTTTCCAGGGGCTGACGGGCGGTCCCTCCCTTCGTGTTGTTGTGGATGCCGGAAATGGAACGGCAGCCACAGTGGCTCCGTCCCTTCTCTCGGATCTGGGCTGTGATGTGATTCCCCTCTTCTGCGAGATCGACGGGAACTTTCCGAACCATTTTCCGGATCCCACCGTTCCGGAGAATCTTGTTTCGCTGATTGCAAAGGTCCGGGAGACCTCCGCCGATTTCGGAGTCGCCTATGACGGGGACGCCGACCGGATCGGTATCGTCGATGATCAAGGCGCGATTGTCTGGGGGGACCAACTGATGATCCTCTTCGGCCGGGAGATTCTGAAACGGACGCCGGGGGCTACATTCATCTCCGAAGTCAAGTGCTCCCAGGTGATGTATGATGACCTGAGGTCCAAAGGAGGCAACCCCATTATGTGGAAAACGGGCCACTCCCTGATCAAAAGTAAAATGAAAGAGACCGGAGCGGCCCTTGCCGGGGAGATGAGCGGGCACATTTTTTTCGCCGACCGTTATTACGGCTATGATGATGCGATCTATGCCACCTGCCGTTTGGTCGAGATTCTGAAAGCGAGCGGCAGACGGGTCTCGGAACTTCTCTCGGATCTTCCAAAGACCTTTGCCACCCCGGAGATCCGTCGGGAGTGCAGCGAAAAGAAAAAGTTCGGGATCGTCGAGGCTGCGAAAGAACGTTTTGCAAGAGAGTTTGAGATCATTGATGTAGATGGGGTCAGAATCCTGTTTAAAGACGGTGCATGGGGTCTGATCCGTGCCTCCAATACGCAGCCGGTTCTGGTCCTTCGGTTCGAAGCAAAAAGTGAAGCAAGGCTCAAGGAAGTGCAAAACTTCGTGGAGGGAGAGCTGGAGAAATTGGAAAGATGAAAAACCAAAGATGAAAAATCAAGATCAAAAGCACTCACCACGGGGAACACGGGGGCACGGGGAAAACCGGAAAAATGGAAAAACAGAACATCTGAAGCGCTCCTTCGCCTTGGGCTTGTCGAGGGGTGAACCGTTCATGGTTCGACAGGCTCACCACGAACGGTCAATGGGGGGCCGAAAAAGCTTGAATCTCGGGATAGTGATTTATGGATTCCATGATCAAGATTGAAGAAAACAGGGAAAACACCGGGGATGTCTCCGGGAAGAACTGGTACGCCGTCCATACCCGTTCCCGGCACGAGAAAAAGGTCGATACCGAACTGAAGGGCAAGGGAGTGGAATCTTTTCTTCCACTCTATGAAACCCTGAGTCGCAGACGGGACCGGAAAAAGGTGATCGATCTTCCCCTCTTTTCCGGATATCTCTTTGTACACATTGTGCCTGAGCGGGAACGGATTCTGGATGTTCTGAAGGTCAAGGGGGTCGTCCGGATTATCGGCAGAACGTCGACGGAACTCCATGCCATACCGGAGGCGCAGATCGAAGCGGTCCGCAGGTTTGTTGAAAGTGATGTCCTGATCAGCGGGCATCCCTATATCAAGGAAGGAAGCCGGGTCCGCGTCAAGTGCGGCCCCCTGACGGGCGTTGAAGGGGTCCTGCAGGAGAAGCGGGGAAAGCACCGCCTGATCATCGCCGTTGACATGCTGCAGCAGGCCGTTTCCACGGAGATCTCCGTCGATGAGGTGGAGCCGGTGTAGTTGTCGGAAGATGGGTCCTCTCTTCCTTCCCCTTTGTAAAAGAGGGGAAGGAGGGATTCTTCTTCTCTTGATTTCCCCTCACTCCCCTTCCGGAAGGGGGAAGCAAGTTGGAGGAGGTTGAGAGAACTTTCTTGTTTTTGTAACGCAGAGGGCGGAGCTGTATCAACGGGTTGCCTGTACCTGACTTTGTTCAGGAATGATTATCCTTGTATGCAACGTCCTAAATGATTGATCAGTTATTATTTTTGTATACAACACTTGATGGTGTCGTAAAAAGTCACGAAGCCCTTCGGCCGGCTCAGGACAGGCCCTTCGACATACTCAGGAGAGCCTTGTTCAGGGTGAACGGTGTAAGTTATTGATATTCCCTTCGCATGGTTCGGCAAGCTTCTGAGCATGGTGAGCTCAGTCGAACCACATGCTCGGAAGCCTGTCGAACCATGAACGGAAGCCGGAAAACGACTTTTTACGACTTCATCACACTTGGAGAGATGATGAAAAATCTCGTTGATTGATTTTATTGTTATATCGCTGTTGCATCTTGACAAAGGAATAACTCACACATGAATTTATTGAAAAAACCGAAGTACGGCAAACCGATTATTGTTGTTTCCGGTCTGCCCCGGTCGGGCACCTCGATGATGATGAAGATGCTTGAGGCCGGGGGCGTGGAGATCGCTTCCGACGGCGAACGGAAAGCCGACGACGACAACCCGAAGGGCTATTATGAACTGGAGCGGATTAAGGAACTTGATAAAGGCAAAGATAAAAGTTGGGTCAAGAATCTTCGGGGCAAGGCGGTGAAGGTAATCTCCTTCCTTCTCAAGGACCTGCCCGGCGAGCATTTCTACAAAGTGATCTTTGTGCGTCGGGACCTGAAGGAGGTCATGGCCTCCCAGAACAAGATGCTCGTGAATCGGGGTGTAGATTTTGATCCTTCCTATGAAAAGAAAATGATTGCGAATTATGAAAAGCATCTACATCAAGTGGAGCAGATACTGAAAGGGGATGACCGGTTTGATGTGCTCTATCTAAGTCATCGAGAGATCTTGAACGACCCTTTAACGTCGGCCAAGGCCATATCATCTTTTGTGCAAGACGGGCTGAATGAAAAAGCCATGGCCGGGGTCGTCGACACAGCACTCTATCGGAACCGTAACGGAGTGATTTAAAAGATGCTGCGTGAACGTGCTCGGATGGTGACGAGGATCTCCGTTATTACGGACGTCATCATTGAACTTGTTGCCTTCTATCTGGCCCACTGGGTTCGGAATACCTTTCTCATTGGTCTGGCCTGGGAGGTTATGGGGAAGGTTTATGTCGTCCATGAGCGGGAACTGGCGAGCCAGGACCTCTGGCTGCTGGTCATGATCATTCCCTTTTCCCTCTATCTCTTTCGCCATTACGGGGCCTACGAATCGGCCCGGCTGAAGAGTTTCGGGATGGTGATGAGCGGATACCTCTCGGGGATCCTCGCGATGCTGATTTTCCTCGTATTGATGCACGATGTTTTTGTTCAGTTGAGAATCAGCCGTCTTCTTTCCGTCCTTTTTCTCGGATTCACTGCATTGTTGATCGCCATCAAGGAACAGGTTCTTTTCTTCGCGATGCATCATTTCCGGGGGATGGGGTTTAATTTTCGGAATGTTCTGATTGTCGGGAGCGGTCCCCGCGCCATGGAGGTGGTGGATGCACTGAAAGAGCATCCGGAGTGGGGGCTCAGGCTGGTCGGTTTCGTCGACCCGGATCCGAATCGTGTGGGGAAAGAGTATGGAGGCCATGTTGTCGTGGGGAGTGTAGATGATTTGCCGCAAACACTTGACGAGAACGTGGTGGATGAAGTTATTATCGCCATGCCGAGAAGCTGGTTCCAGCTTGTGGAAAAGGTCCTTCGCACCTGCGAGACCTCGGGGATTCGTGCCCATCTCCGATTTGATCTTTTCAATCCCAAGATCGCCAAACCGGTCTTTCACGACCTCTTCGGGTTTCATCTCCTCTCCTTCGAAACAACCTCCATGCATGATATTCAATTACTGGTCAAGCGCGGGTTCGATGTGGGGGCCTCCCTGATCCTCATTCTTCTTTTCGCACCGCTGATGATCGCGGTTGCCCTGCTCGTAAAACTAACTTCGCCCGGTCCGGTCTTCTTCAAACAGGAACGGATGGGGTTGAATGGGCGGCGCTTCATGATGTACAAGTTTCGCTCCATGTATGTTGATGCGGAAGAGCGTCTGACCGAACTGGAGGATCAAAACGAAATGACGGGACCGGTCTTCAAAATTTCCGACGACCCGCGTGTGACCCCCGTCGGTCGTTTCATCCGGAAGTTCAGCATCGATGAACTTCCCCAGCTTTTTAACGTCTTCAAGGGGGAGATGTCTCTCGTTGGTCCCCGTCCTCCCGTCTATCGGGAAGTTGTCGAATACCAGCGATGGCAGCGTCGCCGGCTTTCCATGCGTCCCGGAATCACCTGTATCTGGCAGGTTAGCGGCAGGAACGATATCGATTTCGAGGAGTGGATGGAACTCGATTTGGAATACATCGACAACTGGTCTTTCTGGCTCGACCTGAAACTTCTCTTCAAGACCATCCCGGCGGTCCTGGCCGGGAAGGGGGCGCACTGAAAACCTGCTCACCGCAAAGGAGCAAAAGACGCAAAGGAAACCATAAATTATGAATATAGAAATAGACAAAGTTTGCAGTATTGCCGTTGAAGCCGGTCATGCCATCCTTGAGGTCTATCAAAAGGATTTTGACGTCGAATACAAGGATGATTATTCTCCCCTGACCGAAGCGGACAAGGCCTCCCATCAGATTATAGAAAGAGAGCTGTTAAAACGCTATCCGGAGATTCCCGTTCTTTCCGAAGAAGGGAAGGGAATCCCCTACCCGGAGCGGAGGAACTGGGAGCGTTTCTGGCTGGTCGATCCGCTGGACGGAACCAAGGAATTCATCAAGCGGAATGGTGAATTCACCGTCAATATCGCCCTCATTGAAGGGTATCGCCCCGCAGCCGGTGTGATCTACATTCCCGTTGAGGACCGCCTCTTCTACGGGATCGTGGGGGAGGGGGCCTGGTCCCGGAATGGAGACGGGGAGACCGTTCCCATCCATGTCCGGGAAAGCCCGTCGGAGAACGGGCTTGTCGTTGTACAGAGCCGTTCCCATCCATCGGAAGCGCTCCGGCATTATCTGGGGAAGCTGAACATCAGGGAGTCGATTGCCAGAGGGAGCTCCCTGAAACTCTGCGCCGTCGCCGACGGAAGTGCCGACATCTATCCCCGTCTCGGCCCGACTTGGGAATGGGATACTGCCGCCGGTCATGCCATCGTCGAGGCAGCGGGGGGACACGTCGTGGACCTGAAGAAGATGCCTTTACGATACAATAAGGAAGTGATCAAGAACGACCACTTCATCGTTGTCTCGGATCTGGGGTTGATGCCGTGAGGTATTTCACCGCAGAGACGCAGAGGGCGCAGAGAAGATCAACAACATAGCAAAAAACAAAGGATGAACAAGAGCAAAGGGAAAAGGATATTTTATGACTCATGTAAACGAACCCTACGGCGAAACACTGATCAATCTTCTTGAAAACCCTGACCGGGTGCGGGAGCTGAATGAACTCGGCAAGACGATTCCCTCCCATACCCTGACCCATCGTCAGATTTGCGACCTGGAACTTCTTCTGAACGGGGGACTGTCGCCTCTCCGGGGGTTCATGTTGCGGGAGGAATACGAATCGGTATTGGAGGAGATGCGTCTTGACGACGGTAAGCTCTGGCCTGTGCCGATAACCTTGGATGTCCCCGATGCCCTGGCCGCTCAGGTCGAACCGGGAGGAGAACTGGCCCTGCGTGATTCGGAAGGATTCATGGTTGCCGTCCTCCGGGTGGAAAGCCGCTGGAAGGCGGATCGGGAGAAAGAGGCAAAGCTTCTCTTCGGGACGGATTCAAGGGATCACCCAGGCGTCCGCTATCTTCTGGAAGAAGTGAACGACACTTATATTGGGGGACGGGTCGAGGGCATCCAGCTTCCCCTCCATTATGATTTCGAGACCCTGCGTCATACTCCTGCCGAACTGCGTGCGGAATTCGAGCGTCTTGGCTGGCGCCGGGTTGTCGCCTTTCACACCAGCAAACCGATGCACCGGATCCACAGGGAGATTACCCTGAAGGCTGCGCGGGAGGCCAATGCACACATTCTGATCCATCCGGCGGTCGGAATGACCAAACCGGGCGATCTCCATTATTATGCGAGAGTCCACTGTTACGAGGCGATTCTGCGGCACTATCCCCACAACTTGGCGGTCCTTTCACTGCTCCCGGTTGCCGTCCGGATGGCCGGTCCCAGGGAGGCCTTAATGAATGCCATCATCCGCAAAAATTACGGCTGCTCACATATCATCATCGGTCCGGAACATGCAGCGCCGCCGAATCTTCGCGACGGGGAGAAACGGTTTTATCCTGCATACGCCTCGCAGGAGATTGTCCGAAAACATATGGAAGAGATAGGGATTGAAATGATTCCTGTTCGGGAGATGCGGTATGTGCCGGAGACCGGCACCTTCCTCCCCCTGACCCGGATTGAGCGGGAGGGCAAAACAGGCCTCGTTTTTACGGACAAGCGGCTCCGGGAAGATCTTGCCTGCAATCGAAAAATCCCGGACTGGTTCTCTTATCCCGATGTTATTGAAAGACTCCGCACGGTTTATCCTCGACGAAGCAAACAAGGGCTGACCCTCTTTTTTACCGGCCTCTCCGGAGCGGGGAAGTCGACCCTGGCCAAGATCCTTTATGCGAAATTTATTGAAGCCGGCGGCCGACCGGTCACGTTGCTGGACGGGGATATCGTTCGACGCAATCTTTCGAGCGAACTCGGATTTTCCAAGGCACACCGGGATCTGAACATCCAGCGAATCGGATTTGTGGCCGGAGAGATTACGAAAAACGGCGGAGTCGCCATCTGTGCCCCGATTGCTCCTTATTCAGCAATGCGCAGAGCCGTGAGGGAATTGATCGAGCAGCACGGCGCCTTTATCGAGATCCATGTTGCAACCCCGGTGGAGGTTTGCGAAGGCCGGGACCGCAAAGGGCTTTACGCCAAGGCGAGGGCCGGACTGATCCCGGCGTTCACCGGAGTCAGCGATCCCTATGAAGTGCCGGAGACCCCTGAGATTCGTATTGACACGACCGACACTTCTCCCATGGAAGCCGCCCAGGAGGTTTTTCTCTACCTCATTCGGGAAGGATATATCGATACGGAGGGGTGAAATTTAATGAAATCTCAGGAAACGGGAAAAGAAATCATTAACGACATTGTTCAGCGGATTGTTAGACAGTTCCGTCCTGAAAAAATCATACTCTTTGGTTCTTATGCAAAAGGTGATGTCAATCCTGACAGTGATGTTGACTTATTAGTCATATTGCCTATTGAGGGTTCCCGTCGGAGGAAAACGGTCGAAATAGATTTGGCTCTTGTAGGGGTAGAACTTCCGGTGGACCTGATTGTTGTAACTCCCGAGGAGGTCGAGAAATATCGTAACAAGATTGGTACGATTATAAGGCCTGCAATGAATGAAGGTGAGGT
The DNA here is from genome assembly GCA_013151235.1 of Deltaproteobacteria bacterium. Lineage (NCBI taxonomy): Bacteria > Pseudomonadati > Myxococcota > Myxococcia > Deltaproteobacteria bacterium. Next base: position 25,730 of record JAADIO010000026.1, read on the forward strand.
TCTCTATGAGCGAACAGCATAAGGATCTTACAATTATTATAAGTTGGATCGAAAAGGCCGAGAACGACCTTCGGAATGCTGAGCATACACTGAGTATGGAAAAGAACTGTCCTTTCGATACAGTCTGTTTCCATGCACAACAATGTGCCGAAAAATACCTGAAAGGATTGCTGGTTTCTGTTTCTGCGGATTTTCCTAAGACCCATGACCTGCGACTTTTATTACAATTGGCTCGATTAAAGGTACCCATTGATGTCGAGATGAAGAGACTATTGGTTTTGAACCGATATCCTATTGAGGCACGCTGCCCTGGAGAGTGGGAACCAATTACACGTTCAGAAGCAGAAGAGGCCGTAAAAATTGCTCGGGAAGTTCGGAAAAGTATCAGAAGACATATACCACAAATCACATAGAACACATTTTTTGCGGCATTGACCCCGTCTGGGTTTTAACATCCGAAAGGATCTTCAAATGAAAGGTATCATCCTGGCCGGGGGTTCCGGCACACGGCTCTATCCCATCACCCGGGCCGTCAGTAAACAGCTTCTTCCCGTATACGACAAGCCGATGATCTATTATCCTCTTTCCACGCTCATGTTGGCGGGACTGCGGGAGATCCTCGTCATATCAACACCGCATGACCTTCCGAACTTCGAGCGGCTCTTAGGCGCCGGCGAACAGTGGGGGATAGATCTGCACTATGCCGAGCAGCCGGAGCCGAATGGACTGGCCGAGGCCTTTCGGATCGGAGCGGACTTCATCGGAGGTCAACCCAGTTGCCTGATCCTCGGGGACAATATTTTCCATGGACAAGGTTTGAGCCGGGTGTTGCAACAGTCTGCTCAACTCACGGAAGGGGCACGGGTTTTTGCCTACTGGGTGAAAGATCCGGAACGTTATGGTGTGGTAAAAATTGATGAGCAAGGCCGGGCGACGAGTATTGAGGAGAAGCCGAAGAAACCTAAATCCCATTTTGCCGTGACCGGGCTTTATTTTTACGATCATGAAGTCGTCGAGATTGCGCGGGGGCTTTCACCCTCATTACGGGGAGAACTGGAGATCACCGATCTCAATCTTGTATATCTCGAAAGAAAGCAATTAACTGTGGAAAAACTCGGCCGCGGTACAGCCTGGCTCGATACGGGCACTCACCAGTCCCTGCAGCAGGCCTCCACCTTCATCGAAACCATCGAGGCCCGCCAGGGATTGAAGATCGCATGTATAGAGGAGATCGCATACCGGATGGGTTATATCGAAGCCGAAGCACTTGAGGCTCTTGCAAAACCGCTCTGCAAGAATGATTACGGGAAGTACCTGCTCCAGATTCTTCGGGAAGAGTGAATATTATGATTCCGGAAACATTGGAATCAAAGGAAGAACTAATCCTCAGATAAAGGAATCCCATGACCCTCTACCCCGTCATTCTTGCCGGAGGTTCCGGCACCCGGCTCTGGCCGATGTCGAGGGAGTTTTATCCCAAACCGATGCTCCCCCTCCTCGGTGAGAACACCCTGTTGCAGGAAACGGTCAGACGGCTGGATGGAATCCAAGGAATTGCCGGCCCGCTCTTTGTCTGTAACGAGGAACACCGGTTTCTTGTCGCCGAACAGGTTCGGAAATCCGGTCGGGAACCTGCGTGCATTCTCCTGGAACCGAAGGGACGCAACACCGCACCGGCCCTGACCCTTGCAGCCCTCTTTCTTCTGGAGCAGGATCCGGAGGCTATGATGGCCATCATGCCGGCGGATCATGTTATCGCTGGACGAAAAAAATTCTGTGATACCGTTCGGCAGGGACTTCCTCTTGCAGAAAAGGGAGAACTGGTCACCTTTGGTGTTGTTCCTGAGCGCCCCGAAACCGGATACGGCTACATCCGTAAGGGAAAACCGGTCAAGGGTACAACCGCATCGAAGGTCGGCGAATTTGTAGAAAAACCGGACCTTCAGAAGGCGGAAGAATATCTGGCGGCCGGGGAATATCTTTGGAACAGCGGGATCTTTCTGATGAAGGCCTCTCGCTGGATCGCAGAACTCAAACAATATCGCCCCGATATAGAAAAGATGTGCCGGAAGGCTTCGGCCCGAAGTCACCAGGACGGAGATTTCTATCGTGTCGACAAGGAGGCATTTCTCTCCTGCCCGAGTGACTCCATCGACTATGCCGTGATGGAAAAGACCGATCGGGCAGCCGTCCTTCCTCTTGATGCCGGATGGTCCGACGTGGGGGACTGGTCCTCGCTTTACGAAATTGCTGAAAAGGACGAACAGGGAAATGTCCTCCGGGGGGATGTGGTTGCCCTGGATACGCGTGATTCCCTGCTGATGTCTCAGAGTCGTTTTCTGGCAACGGTCGGGCTGGAGAAAATGGTTGTCATCGAAACGGCCGATGCCGTTCTTGTGGCCGACAAGAAAAAAGCACAGGATGTAAAACAGGTCGTCAAGTGGCTCAAGGAAAACAAACGGGAGGAATACAGGATCCACCGCAAGGTCTATCGGCCCTGGGGGGCCTACGAAGGAGTCGATGCCGGAGAACGGTTTCAGGTCAAACGCCTCTCCGTGAAACCCGGAGCACAGCTTTCTTTGCAGAAGCATTATCACCGTGCCGAACACTGGATCGTCGTCCGGGGAACGGCACGGATCACCGTCGGGGAGAAAGTGTTCGTTCTGACGGAAAACCAGTCGACCTATATCCCCCTGGGTGAGATGCACCGCCTTGAAAACCCCGGGACCATCCCCCTGGAAATCATCGAGGTCCAGTCCGGAAGCTACCTCGGCGAAGACGATATAGAACGCTTCGCCGATGTTTACGATCGATGTGATTGAAAGAGTGAGATGTTTCTTTTCGGGAACCTGCAGCGATGAATCCCATGCTTAAAAACGTAGAAGGAACGCTCCTCGGAGCACTTCCCATTATCGGTGTCGGCATGAAGGGGGTGGTCCTTTTCGGTTCCTCCGTTCGGGGAGATCCGTCGGAAGACTCCGACATTGATCTTCTCATCGTTCTGGAACCGCTGGACAGAAACCGACGCAGCCGAAGAGAGACCTATGTCCGGATCAAACAAACCTTGAATTTGTCTCGTCCTCTCGACCTCCTGTTGTATGAGAAGAGGGAATGCCTGTACAATTTTCGAAACCATAATCCTCTTTTCCTCGATATTGCCACGGAGGGGCTTGTACTGTATGATCCGGAAGGTTTCCTGAAACGAGAAATGGATACAACCCGGGAATACATCGCCCGAAAAGGGCTTGTGAAACAGGACGATGGTTGGGACTTCCCCGTGGATTATCGAAAGGTCTCCAGCCTTTCAAAGGTCAGCAATCGTGACTTTGTTATAGCATGGTTGACGGATTCTCAGCGTGACCTTGCGTCGGCCCGAAAACTGCACGACGCGTCGCTCTGCGAGAAGTCGATCTATCATTGCCAACAAGCCGTTGAAAAGGCCTCCAAGGCGGTCCTGCTTTGCTGGGGAACATACCGCAAAACCCATTTTACGGCCGGGATCCTGCGGGCCGAAGTCGCCGGGCAGAAGATGCCGGAATCGCTCCGGAATGATCTCAATCGGATCTCGGAATATGCTGAACTCATGGAACCCGAGATCAGTCTTGCACGATACCCAGGAATGCATGAAGGGGGACTATGGGTTCCATCAGAGGAATATGGCGAGGAGGATTCGTCGGACGCAATCGACAAGGCGGAAGAAGTCCTGAAGATTGCCGATAAATTTGTAAAGTGGTGGTTCAAATCATAATGGATTTGCTTTAGAGTTCTTTAATGTAGTTGTTCTTCTCTGTGATCTCAGTGTACTCAGTGGTGCGAAGCTTTTGACTTTGCTTTTGCCCAAGAATTGATTTCCTCCGCGTCCTTTGCCTGCCTGTGCGGGTGCCCCGCACCTGTCTGCGTGCGGGCTGCCCGCACAGGCAGGCGCAGACAGGCGCCTCTGCGGTGGAAAAACTTGACCAAGGGAGACCCTTATGAAAACAGCATTAATCACCGGGATCACCGGCCAGGACGGCGCCTACTTGGCGGAATTCCTGCTGAAGGCAGGCTACACGGTCCACGGAATCAAGCGTCGGGCCTCCCTCTTCAATACCGACCGGATCGACCACCTCTACCGGGATCCGCACGACAAGGAGAGCCGCTTCCACCTCCACTACGGGGACCTGACCGACTCCACCAATTTGATCCGGATTATCCAGGAGACGAAGCCCGACGAGATCTACAACCTTGCCGCCCAGAGTCACGTCCAGGTCTCCTTCGACACCGCCGAATATACCGCCAATGCCGATGCACTGGGGACCCTCAGAATTCTGGAGGCCTTGCGAATCCTGGGAATGGAAAAAGCGGCCCGATTCTACCAGGCCTCCACCAGTGAACTCTTCGGTCTCGTGCAGGAAGTGCCGCAGAAGGAAACGACCCCGTTCTACCCCCGGAGTCCCTATGCTGTGGCCAAGCTCTATGCTTACTGGATTTGCAAAAACTACCGGGAGGCCTACGGGATTTACGCCTGTAACGGAATTTTATTTAATCATGAATCACCCCTTCGGGGAGAAACCTTCGTTACCCGCAAGATCACCCGGGCCGTGGCCCGTATTTATCTCGGACTGCAGGAGAGGCTTTATCTCGGCAATCTGAACGCCAAACGGGACTGGGGGGATGCCCGGGATTACGTGGAAGCGCAGTGGAAAATCCTGCAACAGCCCGAACCGGACGACTACGTGATTGCCACGGGCGAGCAGCACTCCGTCCGGGAGTTTGTCGAGCTTGCCTTTCAGGAGGTCGATATAAAGATCAAATGGGAAGGGAGAGGGGTCGATGAAAAGGGGATTGACGATAAGAGCGGCAAAGTCCTTGTTGAAGTTGATCCCCGTTACTTCCGCCCCACCGAAGTGGAAAGCCTTCTCGGTGACCCTACAAAATCGAGGGAACAACTCGGATGGATTCCGAAAATTACCTTTGAGCAAATGGTTGCCGACATGGTGCAATACGATCTGGAAGAAGCAAAGCGGGATGAACACTGCAAGAAAGGCGGATTCCGGATCTACAGCCACCATGAATAGATGAGGGAATGATATTTTGTTCTCCCTCGTCTCTGAAGGTGTTTGTGAAATGGTCCGGGATGGGATTTCGAGACAAGAGGACCACCCCTCACCTCGATCCTCTCCCCTGGTATTGGCCGTTTGATCGGCTTAAACCGTTCAAGCGGTTGAAACGGTTTGGTCCTCCCCTTTGGGAAGCTTGCCGAACTACATGCCCGGAAGCCGGTTGCGCCACGCGAACGGAATGTCAATCACTTACACCGTTCGCCCTGAGCCGGTCGAAGGGTGGACGGAGACCGGACGGAATGCCGAAGGAGTGGATGGGGCTTTGAAGTATCCGCCCCTCTTCCGGGGTGGCCCGGTTGCTCCTTCTCCCCGCTGGGGAGAAGGCCGGGATGAGGGGGGACCCTGGAAGCTATCCTTGGCAAGGTGAGCCAAAAGCAGACTTGACCCCTCTTGGGGTCGTTTTCCGGGGAAATGTAACATGAACCTTGCACCGGATTCCAAAATCTACATCGCAGGCCACCGGGGCCTCGTCGGCTCCGCCATCGTGAGAAGGCTCGAAAAAAGCGGCTATCATAACCTCCTTACACGGACCCATCATGAACTCGACCTTACCGACCCGAAGGTCGTCCTTGATTTTTTTGACAAGGAGCGTCCGGACTATGTATTCCTGGCCGCGGCAAAAGTCGGCGGGATCCACGCAAACAACACCCGGCCGGCCGACTTTATCCGGGACAATCTCTTCATCGAGCTGTCCATAATAGATGCCGCGTACCGTACGGGAACGAAGCGACTCCTTTTTCTCGGTAGCTCCTGCATCTACCCGAAGATAGCGCCCCAGCCGCTTAAAGAAGAATACCTCATGACCGGTCCCCTGGAGCCGACCAACTCCGCTTACGCATTGGCCAAGATCGCCGGGATCGAGATGTGCAAGTCATACAACCGCCAGTACGGAACGCGATATCTTCCCGTAATGCCGACGAACCTCTACGGTCCGGGCGACAACTTTGACCTCGAAAGCTCTCACGTCCTGCCTGCTCTCATCCGGAAATTCCACGAAGCCAGAATCGGTGGGGCCAAAACCGTCACCATCTGGGGAACGGGAACGCCCCGTCGGGAATTCCTCCATGTGGACGACCTGGCCGATGCCTGTGTCTATCTCATGGAAAATTATAATGGAACCGATCTGATCAATATCGGGACCGGAGAGGACATCACCATCCGGGAATTAGCGGAAATGGTAGGGGTGGTCACAGGCTTCGAGGGAAAACTGAAATTCGATCCTTCCAGGCCCGACGGCACACCCCGGAAACTCCTTGATGTATCAAGATTGAACTCAATCGGCTGGAAAGCAGGAATCGGCCTGGCGGAGGGAATCCGGGCAACCTACCAGTGGTACCTTGATCAATCTCCGGAAGAATAATCTTTTTTCCTTCATCTACACCGTTCGCCCTGAGCCGGTCGAAGGGTGAACGGAGACCGGACGAAACGCCGAAGGAGTGGATGGGGCTTTGAAGTATCCGCCCCGCTTCCGGGGT